>NZ_DBIC01000151.1:36258-36477 GCF_002296545.1 Herbaspirillum sp. UBA812
CCCCACGCCCGCCGATCCGATCGGGAGCACTGCCATCGCCGATCCCGCCGGCCTGGCGGCGCTGGCGGCCGCCATCAAGGCCTGGGGCCGGGAGCTGGGGTTTGCCGAGGTGCGCATCGCCGATGTCGACCTGTCGCACCGCGAGGCGGGCTTCCAGGCCTGGCTGGACAAGGGTTATCACGGCGAGATGGATTATATGGCAAGCCACGGCCTGAAACG
>NZ_DBIC01000372.1:0-5194 GCF_002296545.1 Herbaspirillum sp. UBA812
ATGGCAAGCCACGGCCTGAAACGGGCGCGGCCGGCCGAACTGGTGCCGGGCACGGTGCGCGTGGTGAGCGTGCGCATGCCCTACCTGCCGGCCGCCGCCGATCCGGATCAGCCCGAGCAACCTGACTGGCGTGCCCGCGAAGAGGCGCGCAGCGCCGATCCGGCGGCCGCCCAGGTCTCGATCTATGCGCGCGGCCGCGATTACCACAAGGTCCTGCGCGCCCGCCTGCAGCAGCTGGCCACCCGCATCGAGGGCCGCATCGGCCCCTTCGGCTACCGCGTCTTCACTGATTCGGCCCCGGTCATGGAAGTGGCCCTGGCCGAGAAGGCCGGGCTGGGCTGGCGCGGCAAGCATACGCTGCTGCTGCATCGTGAGGCCGGCTCGATGTTCTTCCTGGGCGAGATGCTGACCGACCTGCCGCTGCCGGTGGATGACCCGGTCACCTCGCACTGCGGCCAGTGCAGCGCCTGTATCACGGCCTGCCCGACCGGGGCCATCGTCGCGCCTCATGAACTGGATGCGCGGCGCTGCATCTCCTATCTCACCATCGAACTCAAGGGCAGCATCCCGCAAGACCTGCGTCCGCTGATCGGCAACCGCATCTATGGCTGCGACGATTGCCAGCTCTACTGCCCGTGGAACAAGTTCGCCCAGCGTGCCAGCCTGCCGGACTTCGATCCGCGCCATGGCCTCGACCGGGCGAGCCTGGTCGAGCTGTTCGGCTGGAGTGAAGAGGTCTTCCTGAAGAACACCGAAGGCAGCGCCATCCGCCGCATCGGCCATGAACGCTGGCTGCGCAACCTGGCCGTCGGGCTGGGCAATGCGGCCGATGCGCCCTCGCACCGGGGCGATGCGGAGATCGTGGCGGCCTTGCGGGCGCGCCTGGATCATCCGTCAGCGCTGGTGGCCGAGCATGTGGCCTGGGCGCTGGCCCGTCATGGAGTCCATGGAGTCGCAGGAGCAGATGGAGTAGAGTGACCCCTCCCAACAAGGAGGAGACACCCCATGCCCAGACTGAATCGCGCCGTCCTGCTGGCCAGCGCGCTGGCTGCGAGCCTGCCGCTGGCGGCCAGTGCCCAGCCCGCATCGACCGAAAAGATCGCCATCCCCGGCCTGCAGCAGCGCGCCGAGATCCTCATCGACCGCTGGGGCGTACCCCACATCTATGCCGCCAGCGAGCGCGATGCCTTCTTCATGCAGGGTTTCAATGCCGCGCGTGACCGCCTGTTCCAGATCGACCTGTGGCGTCGGCGCGGGCTGGGCCAGCTCTCCGAAGTGTTCGGTCCCGCTTATCTGCCTCAGGACCGTGCGACCCGGCTGTTCCTCTACCGCGGCGACATGCGGCGCGAATGGGCCGCCTATGGTCCCGGTGCGGAAAGCGTGGCGCAGGCGTTCGTGGAAGGCATCAATGCGTATATCGATTACGTCTCCCTGCATCAGGAAAAACTGCCTTACGAATTCCGCCAGCTGGGCTATCTGCCGGCCAAGTGGCAGGCCGAGGACGTGGTGCGCATCCGCAGCCACGGCCTCACGCGCAACCTGCAAAGCGAAGTGGCGCGCGCCAAGGTGGCGTGCGCGGCCGATCTGAAATCCGATGAAATCCGCTCCGGCCTGACCCCGCCCTGGACCGCCGGGATGCCCGAGGGCCTGGACCCCTGCCTGCCCAAGGACCTGCTGCAGGTCTTCACGCTGGCCACGCAGGGCGTGCGGATTACCAAGGAGAGCCTGAACGCCGCCACCACGGCAGGCGACCCCCAGCTGGTGCGCATCGAGCCGGCCGTCAATCCGGAAGAGACCATGGAAGGCAGCAACAACTGGGTCATCGCCCCGTCGAAATCGGCCACCGGCCGCGCCATCATGGCCAACGATCCGCATCGCGCCTATTCGGCCCCGTCGCTGCGCTACATCGCCCACCTGAGCGCACCGGGCATGAACGTCATCGGGGCCGGCGAACCGGCCTTGCCGGGCATCTCCATCGGCCACAACGGCAGCATCGCCTTCGGGTTGACCATCTTCAACATCGACCAGGAAGACCTCTACGTCTACCAGCTCAATCCCGACAATCCGAAGCAATACCGCTATCAGGGCCAGTGGGAATCGATGCGCGTACTGCATGAACCGGTGCGCATCAAGAACGGCGCACCCGCCGTGGCCGATCTGAGTTTCACGCGCCATGGTCCGGTGATCTATGTCGATCAGGCCAAACACCTGGCCTACGCAGTAAGGTCGGGCTGGCTGGAGCCGGGCATGTCGCCTTACTTCGGCAGCATCGCCTACATGCGCACGCGCAATTTCAAGGACTTCAAGCAATCCATGCTGAACTGGGGCGCGCCGACCGAGAACCAGGTCTATGCCGACACCAAAGGCAACATCGGCTGGGTGCCGGGCGGGCTGGCACCGAAGCGGCCCAACTGGGACGGGCTGCTACCGGTGCCGGGTGACGGGCGATATGAATGGTCCGGCTTCTGGCGCGGCGACCAGCTGCCCTCGTCCTACAATCCGGCGCAGGGCTGGTTTGCCTCGGCCAACCAGATGAATCTTCCTGCCCATTATCCCTACCGCGAGCGCAAGCTCGGATTCGAGTGGACCAACAATTCGCGCTTCACCCGCATCAGCGAAGTACTGGCCAGCCTGCCCAAGGTCTCGCTGCAGGATTCCATGCGGCTGCAGAACGATGACCTGGCCATCCCCGCACGCCGCCTGGCCGCCTTGCTCAAGCCCTTGTCCTCCGATGACGCCAACACCCGCGCTGCGCTGGCCATGCTGGGCCAGTGGGATTACGTGGAACGCAGCGAGTCCGCGCAGCCGGCGCTGTACGAAGTCTGGCTCTCGCGCCATCTGGGCAAGGCCTTCAAGGAAGCCGTGCTGCCCAAGGCGGCCGCCGATGCGATGGGGGCGCCTGATACGGCAGTGCTGCTCGATACGCTGGAAAACCCGGTACCCGCCTTCGGGGCCGATGCTGCGCAGGCGCGCGTCCGGCGCGATCAGGTGCTGCTCGCCAGCCTCGGTGCTGCCTGGGCCGAACTGGCCAAGCTGCAAGGCGCGGATCCGGCGCAATGGCAATGGGGCAAGCTGCACCACAACCTGATGGCGCATCCGCTGGCCGATGTGGTGGATGAGGCGACCCGCAAGAAGCTCAATGTCGGACCCATGCCCAAGCATGGCGGGGCCTATTCGCCCAATCAGTCGACCTATCGCGTCAATGATTTTCGCCAGACCAACGGGCCCTCCTTCCGCGTGGTGGTGGACGTAGGCCGCTGGGACAATTCCTGGGCCGTCAATGCCCCGGGCCAGTCGGGTGACCCCGACAGTCCGCACTATCGCGATCTGGCCGACAAGTGGTTGAAGGGCGAGTATTTCCCGCTGCTGTATTCCCGCGGAGCCATCGAGAAAGTCACCGAGCACCGCATCGTGGTGCAGCCGGTGCGCTAGACAGCAGGGCTGGCCTGGTGCGGCAGGATCAATGCACCAGCGCCAGCCAGAGCGGAATGGTCAATGCCGAGAGCAGCGTCCCGAACGAAATGAGGAAGGCCGTGAAGGGCCCGTTGCCGCCCATGCGTGCGGCGAGGATGTAGGCGCTGGAGGCGGTGGGCAGGCTGCAGAACAGCACCACGATGCGCCACTGCAGCGGTGGCAGCTGCAGCAGCATGCCGATCAGGTAAGCGGCCAGCGGCACCGCAACCAGCTTGATGACGATGAACCAGGCCACTACCGGCTTGCTCTCTTTCAAGCCCGACAGCCGCAGTCCGGCGCCGACCATCAACAGGCCCAACGCAATGGAAGCCGCGCCCAGCCGCGAGAGCACTACGCTGGCCACTTCCGGCAAATGCAGCCCTAGTGCAGAAAACGTCAACCCGCCAGCAGTCGCCACCAGCAAGGGATTGCGGGCCAGCTCGCGCAGCAGGTTGCTGTTTTTTGCCGCCAGCGCATGGACGGCCGCGATATTGCACAGGGGCACGCCAAAGCCCAGCAGGATGGCCATCAGGCCTGCGCCTTCTTCCCCCGCCATGCGGGTGGCCAGTGCCAGCGCGATATAGGAATTGAAGCGAAAGGCGCATTGCATGCCCGACTCGTAGGTCATGGGCGTGGCGCGCAGGAAGGGTTTGCCCAGCCAGGTCAGCGCAATGCCCACCAGCAGCGCCGCAACGCCCGTCTGCACCATGCCGCCGGTCACCGAGAGATCGACCTTCAGGCGTGCCGTCGAATAAAACAGCAGCGCAGGGAAGAGGATGAAATAGACCAGCTTCTCCATGCCGGCCCAGAATTCTTCGCCCCAGTTGGAAATGCGATGGATCAGCAGGCCCAGTGCAATGAGGCTGAAGTCCGGCAGCAGGAGGTTGAGGATCTCCACGTGCTTACTTCAGCAGGCGTGCCAGCTCGACGGCAGTCTTGACGTTCATCTTGTCGAAGATGTGGGCGCGATGAACTTCCACGGTGCGCATGCTGATGCCCAGTTCATCGGCAATGACCTTGTTCATCTTGCCGGCCAGGATCAGGTCCAGCACTTCGCGCTCGCGCGCGGACAGCGCCGCCAGGCGGCTCTGCACGGCATCCTCGGCACCGCCGGCGCGCGAACTTTCCAGCGCTTCCAGCACGCGGTCCATCAACTGGTTGTCGTTGAAGGGCTTCTCGAAGAAATCGAAGGCACCGTTCTTGAGCATGTCCACCGCCATCGGCACATCGCCGTGACCGGTGAGGAAGATCACCGGACGCCGGTGCAGCAGGCCCTTGGTCTTGAGTTCATTGAACAGCGCCACGCCGCTGGTGCCGGGCATGCGCACGTCCAGCAGCAGGCATTCGCCCTCGGCGTCGATGCCGCTGGCATGGGCCAGTGCACCCAGCACGGCGGCACCGCTTTCATAGCCGATGGCGGCGATATTGCGCGAGCGCGCCAGCCAGGTCAGCGAATCGCGGATGATTTCTTCGTCGTCGACTATGTGCAGCATCGGTATGCGGGGCGGGAATCCAGTGTGGGAGAGGCGTCTCGTTATTGTGGCTGTCCGCTCTGGGCGGGCAGCGAAAACCGGAAGATTGTACCGCCTGCCGGGTTATCGGTGTAAGTGAGCGTGCCGCCGTGGAATTCGATGGTGGTGCGGCAGATGTTCAAGCCCATGCCCATGCCCTCGGCCTTGGTCGAGAAGAAGGGAGAAAACAGGCGCGCCGCCACTTCTTCGGCAATCCCGTGCCCCTGGTC
>NZ_DBIC01000015.1:0-24714 GCF_002296545.1 Herbaspirillum sp. UBA812
GATGCCGTCCTCGCCCAGGTAGGCACCCCACGGCCAGGCTGCAATGGCCACGTGGATCTGGTTGCCCTTGGCGGACACGCCCAGCTTTTCCGAGCCGATCCAGATCAGCGGGCGGATGTAGCAGGATTCCAGCTTGTTCTCGCGCACCACCTGGCACTGCGCCTCGGCCAGGGTGGCCTGGTCGAACGGCACTTCCATCTGGAAGATCTTGGCCGAATTGAACAGGCGCTGGGTATGTTCCTTCAGGCGGAAAATGGCCGTGCCTTCCGGGGTCTTGTAGGCGCGCACGCCTTCGAAGACACCCATGCCGTAGTGCAGGGTGTGGGTCAGTACGTGAATGGTGGCGTCTCGCCAATCGATCAGCGCGCCGTCCTTCCAGATCTTGCCGTCGCGGTCAGCCATGGACATGGTGGTCTCCCTGTGTGCGGTGAATGCAAACTTCCCGAAATGGATTGTTCGGTTCTGATAAATCGAACTGAACAAAGAGCACCATTTTAGCGGATTCACGCGAGTAAAAACTTTCATCTGTAGAATGAAAAGACTGAGTGAAAATGCATACAACATCACGCGCGCCGACCCTTTGCGGCTGGCCGCTTCTTCAATCGCCACGGAAGAACAATGCAGAAGGAGACAGGCGAGGACCGATCAGGGGCCGGGAGCAATCCCCCAGCGCACGACCCTGACGCTGCCCGCCGCATCGAGAAGGAAGCCTTCCAGGAAGGCTGGCGCGCCAGTGCCTCGACCATTCCCGCCGTGCTGGCCTGGGGCATGGTCTCGGGCATGGCCATGGTCAAGTCGGGGCTGACGATCTACCAGTCGCTGGGCATGAGCCTGCTGGTCTATGCCGGCTCGGCCCAGTTCGCGGCGCTGCCTCTGCTGGCGGCCGGGGTGCCGCTGCTGGTGGTGTTCTTCACGGCCATGATCGTCAACCTGCGCTTCGTGATCTTCTCGGCGGCCGTGGCACCGCATTTCGAGCATCTGCCCTGGTATCGCCGGGTCTGGTATGGCTTCTTCAATGGCGATATCTCGATGGCCTTCTTCCCGCAGCGCTATCCTCCCTCTACTTTTCATCAACCTGCTGGCAAGATCGGTTATTTTGCAGCGATCTGCTATCCGGGCTGGGTCGCCTGGCAGCTCGGCGCGACCATCGGCATCCTCCTCGCCAGCCAGATTCCGGAAAGCTGGAATATCGGCTTTGCCGGCACCCTGGCCCTGATCGCCGTGATGATCCCCATGACCAGCAGCCTGCCGGCCCTGGCCGGCGTAGTGGTGTCGGGCACGGTGGCGGTGCTGGCGCTGGACCTGCCGTACCGGCTGGGCCTGCTGCTGGCCATGGTGCTGGGCATGGCGGCGGCGATGCTGGCCGACAAGCTGCTGCCGGGCAGCGGCAGTGACGGCGATGCAGAGGCGACGGCATGAGCGACTGGTATGTCTGGGGCGCCATCGTGCTGCTGACTATCTCCACGGTCGTCACCCGCAGCGGATTCTTCCTGTTCGGCCATGCGGTCAAGCTGCCGCCGCGCGTCAAGCATGCCTTGAGCTATGCGCCGGCAGCGGCCATGGCGGCCATCATCTTCCCGGATCTGGTGACGTCAGGCGGGGCCATCGAGATGAGCCTGGCCAACCCGAAGTTGCTGGCCGGCATCGGTGCCGGCGTTTTCTTTGCGGCAACGCGTCATCTTCTGGGAACTATTGTGGCAGGAATGTCACTCTTTACACTGCTGCGCTGGTTGCTATGAAGTTTCGCGCAGAGCGCCAGGATGCGCTCCGGATGTTGTTGAGGCTGCCAAAAAGCCGTCAGGAGCGGGTCAGGCTGGAGTAAAATACGGCGTTTTTCGCCCCCTTCTTCGAATTCCTACCTATGAAATTCAACCGACTGAGCGATTTGATTTCTGCCAAGCAATTGCAAGGCAAACGCGTCTTCATCCGTGCCGATCTGAACGTCCCGCAGGATGATGCCGGCAACATCACCGAAGATACCCGCATTCGCGCTTCGGTCCCGGCCATTCGCGATGCCCAGCAGGCAGGCGCTGCAGTGATGGTGACGTCCCACCTGGGCCGTCCGACCGAAGGCGAGTTCAAGCCCGAAGATTCGCTGGCCCCCGTGGCCAAGCGCCTCTCCGAGCTGCTGGGAAGTGAAGTCAAGCTGGTCGCCGATTGGGTCGATGGCGTGGACGTGCAGCCCGGCCAGGTCGTGCTGCTGGAAAACTGCCGTCTGAACAAGGGCGAAAAGAAGAACAGCGACGAGCTGGCGCAAAAGATCGCCAAGCTCTGCGATATCTACGTCAATGACGCCTTCGGTACCGCGCACCGCGCCGAAGCCACCACCTACGGCGTGGCCAAGTTTGCCCCCGTGGCCTGTGCCGGCCCGCTGCTGGCGGCAGAGCTGGATGCGCTGGGCAAGGCCCTGAACCAGCCGGCCCGTCCGCTGGTGGCCATCGTGGCCGGTTCCAAGGTCTCGACCAAGCTGACCATCCTGAAGACCCTGGCCGAGAAGGTCGACAACCTCATCGTCGGTGGCGGCATCGCCAATACCTTCATGCTGGCGGCCGGCCTGAAGATCGGCAAGTCCCTGGCCGAGCCGGACCTGGTGGACGACGCCAAGGCCATCATCGAACTGATGGCCAAGCGCGGCGCTTCGGTACCTATCCCCACGGACGTGGTGGTGGGCAAGGAATTCTCCCCGACCGCTGCAGCCACCGTGAAGGCGGCTGCTGATGTGGCCGACGACGACATGATCTTCGACATCGGTCCCCAGACCGCTGCCGTCCTGGCTGAACAGCTGGGCCGCGCCGGCACCATCGTCTGGAACGGCCCGGTGGGCGTGTTCGAGTTCGACCAGTTCGGCAGTGGCACCGAAACCCTGGCCAAGGCCATCGCGGCATCGTCCGGCTTCTCGATCGCCGGTGGCGGCGATACCCTGGCCGCGATTGCCAAGTACAACATCGCCGACAAGGTCGGCTACATCTCCACCGGTGGTGGCGCTTTCCTGGAATTCCTGGAAGGCAAGACCCTGCCGGCTGTCGAGATCCTGCTGCAACGCGCGCAGTAAGCTTCACCGGCGCTGCGCCCTGTTGCCGGGCGCAGCGCTTTGCGGTTCCATCCGAATTCTGAGTCTGTAGCACCACCAATGATGAACGCGTCCGAGACGCGCGTTCGGGGCGGAAGCTCTCCGCCTGATCGGCCCTGCATCGGGCCGGGCAGCGGGCTTCTATCACCAAGTCGCAACCAGAAGGTATTCATGTCCAGAGCAACAAAAATCGTCGCCACCATCGGTCCCGCTTCCAGCGACCGTGACACTTTGACCCGCATGATCCGCGCCGGCGTTGACGTCGTGCGCCTCAATTTCTCGCACGGCAAGCCGCAGGACCACATCGACCGCGCCACCCTGGTGCGCGAAGTGGCCGACGAATGCGGCAAGAAGGTCGCCATCATGGCCGACCTGCAAGGTCCCAAGATCCGCGTGGGCAAGTTCGAGAATGGCAAGATCATGCTGGCCAACGGCGACAAGTTCATCCTCGATTCCGATTGCCAGATGGGCAATCAGGAACGCGTGGGCCTGGACTACAAGGCTCTGCCGCGTGACCTGAAGGGCAACGACATCCTGCTGTTGAACGATGGCCTGATCGTGCTCAAGGTCGAGCGCGTGATCGGCAACGAGATCCACACCGTGGTCAAGATCGGTGGCGAGCTGTCCAACAACAAGGGCATCAACCGCCAGGGCGGCGGCCTGTCCGCACCGGCGCTGACCGCCAAGGACATGGACGACATCAAGACCGCCATGAGCTTCCAGGCCGATTACGTGGCCGTGTCCTTCCCCAAGAACGCCACCGACATGGAAATGGCGCGCCAGTTGTCCAACGTGGCCGGTGAGCCCTTCGGCCACAAGCCGATGATGATCGCCAAGATCGAGCGCGCCGAAGCCATCCCGCTGCTGCAGGAAATCCTGGATGCGTCCGATGGCATCATGGTGGCCCGTGGCGACCTGGCCGTGGAAGTGGGCAATGCCGCCGTGCCGGGGTTGCAGAAGCGCATGATCAAGATGGCGCGCGCCTCCAACAAGCTGACCATCACCGCGACCCAGATGATGGAGTCCATGATCGTCAACGCCGTGCCGACCCGCGCCGAAGTCTCGGACGTGGCCAACGCCGTGCTGGATGGCACCGACGCCGTGATGACCTCGGCCGAGACCGCCTCCGGCAAGTATCCGGTGGAAACCGTGGAAGCCATGTCGGCCATCTGCCTGGAAGCGGAGCGCTCCGAGAACGTGCAGCTGGACGCCGATTTCCTGAACCTGCGCTTTACCCGCGTGGACCAGTCCATCGCCTATGGCGCGCTGTTTACCGCGCACCACCTGCGCGTGAAGGCCATCGCCGCGCTCACCGAATCCGGTTCGACGGCGCTGTGGATGAGCCGTCACAACATCGATATCCCGATCTTTGCGATCACCCCCAATGTCGCCACGCGCCGCAAGGCGGCCCTGTTCCGCAACGTGTATACGCTGGAACTGGCCCAGGCGCCCGACACCGAAGCCATGCTCAAGGGCGCCCAGGATCTGCTGCTGGCGCAAGGCGTGGTACAGAAGGGTGACCTGATCGTCGTGACCTGGGGCGAGCCCATCGGCCAGGTCGGCGGCACCAATGCGCTGAAGATTCTGCGCGTTGGCGAGTACTGATTTTTCATCGTTCTGGAGTTTTCATCATGCCTCTCGTATCCATGCGTCAACTGCTGGACCATGCCGCCGAAAACGGTTACGGCCTGCCGGCGTTCAACGTCAACAACCTGGAGCAGGTCACTGCCATCATGGAAGCCGCCAATGAAGTCGGCGCGCCCGTGATCATGCAAGCCTCCGCCGGTGCCCGCAAGTACGCGGGTGAAGCCTTCCTGCGCCACCTGATCTCGGCGGCCGTGGAAGCCTATCCGCACATCCCCGTGGTGATGCACCAGGATCACGGCCAGTCGCCGGCGGTCTGCATGGCCGCCATCAAGTCCGGTTTCTCCTCCGTGATGATGGATGGCTCGCTGGAAGCCGACGGCAAGACCGTGGCCAGCTACGAGTACAACGTCGAAGTCTCGCGCAAGGTGGTCGAGTTCTCGCACGCCATCGGCGTGACCGTGGAAGCCGAACTGGGTGTGCTGGGTTCGCTGGAAACCATGAAGGGCGACAAGGAAGACGGACACGGCGCTGACGGCACCATGACCCGTGAACAGCTGCTGACCGACGTCAACCAGGCTGCCGACTTCGTCAAGGCCACCCAGTGCGACGCGCTGGCTATCGCCATCGGTACTTCGCACGGCGCCTACAAGTTCTCGCGCAAGCCCACCGGTGACATCCTGGCCATCGATCGCATCAAGGAAATCCACGCCCGCATCCCCAACACCCACCTGGTGATGCACGGTTCTTCGTCGGTGCCGCAGGAACTGCTGGCCGAGATCCGCGAATTCGGCGGTGACATGAAGGAAACCTACGGCGTGCCGGTCGAAGAAATCCAGGAAGGCATCAAGCACGGCGTGCGCAAGATCAACATCGACACCGACATCCGTCTGGCCATGACCGGTGCGATCCGCCGCTACCTGTTCGAGAACCCGTCCAAGTTCGACCCGCGCGACTACCTGAAGCCAGCCCGCGAAGCCGCCAAGCTGGTCTGCAAGGCACGTTTCCTGTCCTTCGGCTGCGAAGGCCAGGCGGGCAAGATCAAGCCGGTCTCGCTGGAAAAGATCGCCGAGAAGTACAAGAGCGGCGAACTGGCACAGATCGTCCAGTAAGCACGCAAGCCGCTGAACGGCCTACGCCGGACGCAAGGCCCCACCGACCGGAATCGCCCTGAAAATGGCGGTTCCGGTTTTTGACTTTACGAGAAGACCACCATGAGCAGTCTCTACAAATCCTCGATCACTTCCCTGCCGCTGCTGGGCACAGGCAAGGTCCGCGAAAACTACGCCGTCGGCGACGACAAGCTGTTGATCGTGACCACCGATCGCCTGTCGGCCTTCGATGTCATCATGAACGAACCGATCCCCGGCAAGGGCAAGGTCCTGAACCAGATGAGCGATTTCTGGTTCGAGAAGCTGGGCCATATCGTGCCCAATCACCTGACCGGCGTCGATCCCGAGTCCGTGGTGAGCCCGGCCGAAGTGGAGCAGGTGCGCGGACGCGCCGTGGTGGCCAAGCGCTTGAAGCCGATCCTGGTGGAAGCCGTGGTGCGCGGCTACATCATCGGTTCCGGCTGGAAGGATTACCAGGCGACCGGCGCGATCTGCGGCATCAAGCTGCCGGCCGGCCTGCAGCAGGCTTCCAAGCTGGAACAGCCGATCTTCACCCCGGCCGCCAAGGCTGACCTGGGCGAACACGACGAAAACATCAGCTTCGAAGAAACCGAAAAGCGCATCGGCACCGAACTGGCCCACAAGATCCGCGACGTCGCCATCCAGCTCTACAAGGAAGCCGCTGATTACGCGGCCACGCGCGGCATCATCATCGCCGACACCAAGTTCGAATTCGGCCTGGATGACAACGGCGTGCTGCACCTGATGGATGAAGTGCTGACTGCAGACTCGTCGCGCTTCTGGCCGGCTGACAGCTACCAGGTCGGCATCTCGCCGCCGTCCTTCGACAAGCAGTTCGTGCGCGATTACCTGGAAACCGTCGAGGGCTGGCAGAAGACCCCGCCTGCACCGGCGCTTCCGGCCGAGGTGATCGAAAAGACCGGCGCCAAGTACCGCGAGGCGCTGGAACGCCTGACCGGCGAGAAGCTCAAGGACTGACGAGGACCGCATATGAACGATACTGTCAAACCGCTCATCGGCGTGGTCATGGGTTCGTCCTCCGACTGGGAGGTGATGCAGAATGCGGTCGCCATCCTCAAGGACTTTGGCGTGCCCTTCGAAGCCCAGGTGATCTCCGCGCACCGCATGCCGGACCAGATGTTCGCCTACGCCGAGAGCGCCCGCACGCGCGGCCTGCGCGCCATCATCGCCGGTGCCGGCGGTGCCGCGCACCTGCCGGGCATGATCGCTGCCAAGACCATCGTGCCGGTGCTGGGTGTGCCGGTGCCTTCGAAGTATCTGCGTGGCGAGGATTCGCTGTTGTCCATCGTGCAGATGCCCAAGGGCATTCCGGTGGCCACCTATGCCATCGGTGAAGCCGGTGCCGCCAATGCGGCGCTGTCGGCCATCGCGATGCTGGCCACCACCGACGCGGCCCTGGCTGAAAAGCTGGAAGCCTTCCGCAAGACCCAGACGCAAGTCGCCCTCGACATGAAGTTGCCTGTATGACCCAGCAGTCCGCCTCCACCCTTCGTCCCGCCGTTCCCTCGACCACTCCGGCCACCTGGCTGGGCGTGATGGGCGGTGGCCAGCTCGGCCGCATGTTCGCCCACGCGGCGCAGAGCATGGGCTTCAAGGTCGCCGTGCTGGAAGCCGATGCCGACTGCCCGGCCGGGCAGGTGGCGGACCGCCTCATCAACGCCGCCTACGACGATGGTGCGGCGCTGGCCGAACTGGGGGCACTCTGTGCTGCCATCACGACCGAATTCGAGAACGTCTCGGCCAAGAGCCTGGCCACGCTGGCAGCACAGACCTTCGTGGCACCGGCGGCTTCCGGTGTCTCGATTGCGCAGGACCGTACTGCCGAGAAGGCCTTCTTTACCGAATGCGGATCGCAGTCCGGCGTGCTGCCGGCTCCGCACCTGGTGATCAACAGCGCCGCCGATATCGATGGTCTCGATGCCAAGCTGCTGCCGGGCATCCTCAAGACGGCCCGCATGGGTTATGACGGCAAGGGCCAGGTGCGCGTGCGCACTGTCGACGAGGTGCGCGCCGCTTTCGCCGCCATGAAGGGCGTGACCTGCGTGCTGGAGAAGATGCTGCCGCTGGCCTATGAAGTCTCGGTGCTGGTGGCGCGCGGCCATGATGGCCAAGCCGTGGTCTATCCGATTGCCGAGAACGTGCATCGTGACGGCATCCTCTTCACCACCACCGTGCCCGGTCCCAACATCAAGGCCGATGCCGCTGCGCGTGCGCAGCAGGCGGCTTTGCAGATCATCGGCGCGATGCACTACGTCGGTGTGCTCTGCATCGAATTCTTCGTGCTGGACGATGGCGCGCTGGTGGTCAACGAGATGGCCCCGCGTCCGCACAACAGCGGCCATTACACCATCGATGCCTGCGTCACCAGCCAGTTCGAACAGCAAGCCCGCGCCATGGCGCGCCTGCCATTGGGCGATACGCGCCAGCATTCCCCCTCGGTGATGCTCAATATCCTCGGCGATGTCTGGTACGAGGGTGACACGGACGCGCAGCGCGAGCCGGCCTGGGATCAGGTGCTGGCACTGCCCGGTGCGCACCTGCACCTGTACGGCAAGGCGGAAGCGCGCCGTGGCCGCAAGATGGGCCATGTCACCTTCACCGGTGCGACATTGGCCGATGCACAGCGCCAGCTGGCAGCCGCCTGCGCCATCCTCGGCATCACGCTGTAAGCGAGGCCGGCGATGAACGACAAGCGCGCTTCTTCCACTGTGTCCATCGATGCGGCGGCCATCATGCATGCCGCGCGCAAGCTGGAGCAGGGCGGCCTGGTGGCCTTCCCGACCGAGACCGTCTATGGCCTCGGCGGTGATGCCGAAAATCCGGCCGCGATTGCTGCCATCTATGCGGCCAAGGGACGGCCTGCCAATCATCCGGTGATCGTGCACGTTTCGCCGGAAGCCGATATCGGCTACTGGGCCGCATCGGTACCGGTGGAAGCGCGCCGCCTGATTGCCTCGTTCTGGCCGGGTCCGCTCACGCTGATCCTCAAGCGCGCCGCGCACATTCCCGATGCCGTGGCCGGTGGCCAGGATTCGGTGGGCGTGCGCTGCCCTTCGCATCCGGTGGCGCAAGCGCTGCTGCGCGAATTCCGTGGCGGCAAGGGCGGCATCGCCGGTCCCTCGGCCAACAAGTTCGGACACGTCAGTCCAACCACCGCCGAGCACGTGCGCGAGGAATTCGGCAGCGATGCCGACAGCCTGGTCGACTACGTGCTCGACGGCGGACAGAGCGAAGTGGGCATCGAGTCCACCATCGTCGATCTGTCCCGCATCGAGACCCATGGCCCGGTGCTGCTGCGCCCCGGCCAGATCAGCGCGGATCGTATTGCCGCCGTGCTGGGTGTGCCGCTGGCGACGCCCGACGCCACCGCACCGCGCGCATCAGGTACGCTCGATGCGCACTACGCACCGCATACGCCGGTGGTGCAGGTTGCGTCGGCCGAGCTGCCGGCGCTCCTGGGCAAGCTGGCTGGCATCGGTCAGAAGGTCGCGTTGATCAAGCGTGAATTCCGGGGTGATGGTGTGCCCGGCGTGACGGTGATCCGGCCCATGCCGCTCACTGCCGATGCGTATGCCCACGATCTCTATGCCGCTTTGCGCGACATGGACCATGCAGGCGCTGACCTCATCGTGGTGGAATCCCTGCCCCTCAGTGCAGACTGGCAAGGCGTCAACGACCGCCTGCGCCGCGCGGCTTTCGATTCGCAGGGTTTGCTGGCGCGCTTGCTTCAGGACTGAACGGCAGCTCAACCATAGTCTGCTCGTCCGCAACGCAGGTCACTGGGCACTAAGCCAGTGACCTGCCAAGGACAAGTCGTCGCTTTGTACTTCCTCCACTCCGCCGTTCTGCTGCGCCAGTACTGACTCGCCAGTCAGTACGCGGTTGCCAAAAGCAGACATGCACTATCGTGCTCTTCACATGTTCTATACAAAATGTGACAAAGCTGGCATAGTATCTCCACCGAATAGCACGCGCGTTCTTTTTGTTTCGTCAGCGTAAAAACCACGTACAGACCAGTTACGCAGGATTACGTTGAATAATGAAAAACGGTAACCAGCCGTGACAGCAATCCCGTCTATCGCCAGACATCGGGAATAAAAAATCCGGGCACTGCCCGCAACTCTTGGAGACAGCAATGCAAAAACAATTTTCCTTCCTGCCCAAACTCGCCGCATTGTCCGTGATGGCAGCGTGCGCTGCACCGGCCATGGCGCAGACCGCGGGCAGCAATATCGTCAACCTGGGCTGGTTCCACCTGGCTCCGCAGGATTCCAGCGAGATCCTGCGCAAGAACGATGGTCCGGGGGCTGGTCCGATTCCGGGTTCGGGTTCCACCGTGAACAGTGCGGATACTCTGGGTATCGCCTTCACCCACTTCCTGACCGACAACGTCTCGCTGACCGCTGACCTGGGCATTCCGCCGACCTTCAAGCTCGACGGCACCGGCACGTTGGCCGGCGTGGGCCAGATCGGCAAGGCCAAGCAATGGAGCCCGGCCATCGTGGCCAAATATCACTTCGGCGACGCCAACAGCACCTTCCGTCCCTTCGTCGGTGCCGGCGTGACCTACGTCTGGTACGACAACGTCGAACTGACCGATACCTTCCAGCGCACCATCTCCAGCAAGTACACCAACGGTGCCGTCACCGGTGCCAAGTCCAGCGCCAACCTGAGCTCCTCGTGGGCCCCGGTGCTGACCGTGGGTGCCAACTACAACTTCGACAAGAACTGGTCCGTGGGCTTGTCCGTGTCTTACATCCCGCTCAAGACCAATGCCGACATCACCACCGAGCTGCCCGCTGCAGCAGGTGGCACGACGCACTCGAGCACCAGCCTGACGATCAACCCGATCGTCACCTTCCTGTCGGTGGGCTACAAGTTCTAAGACTGGAACGCTGCTGAAAAAAATGGCACCCGGAGCAATCCGGGTGCCATTTTCTTTTGGGCAGCTGCCTCAAAGCACAGCAGACGCGCTGTTCAGAAAGCCTCAGTCTTCGTGAACCGGCCGTTGTGGAAGACCAGCGCGGCCTGCGGGTCGACTTCGCAATGTTCCACCTCGCCCACGAAGATGACGTGGTCGCCTTCCGGATACTGGCTGCGATTGTGGCATTCGAACCAGGCCGAGGCCCCATCCAGAATCGGCTGGCCGGTGCGCGAGAGCGTGTAGGCCACGCCTTCGAAGCGGTTCTCCATCTTGCTGGCGAATTGCTGCGCCAGATGCGCCTGCTCGGCGCTGAGGATGTTGATCACGTAATGCGAATTGCCGGAGAACACCGGCAGGCTGTTGGCGCGTGTGCCGAGGCTCCACAGCACGAGCGGAGGATCCAGCGAAACCGAATTGAAGGAGCTGGCGGTCAGGCCCAGGAGGGTGCCATCGGCCAGGCGGGTCGTGATGACGGTGACCCCTGTGGCGAACTGCGACAGGGCCTGGCGGAAATGCGCCGCGTCGAACTGACGCGCTTCGGCGCGGGGAAAGCGTGTGTGCATCGGGAAGTCTGCTTGGAGGTCGAAGCGCTGCGGCCTGCACCTTGCGGCCAGCCGGTCAATGCGCGGAGATGCACATGATAACGGATCGCGCGCAGTCTTGCCGTGCGGGCTGGGCTTGGATGACTTGAGAATGCTTCACATCGGCCTCACTTGAAGTGCTGAATTGGAGTAAAGTTTTACAACAAGCAACTTAACGGGAGAACATCATGGCCACGGAAATTGCAGTACTCGGCGGCGGCTGCTTCTGGTGCCTGGAAGCGGTGTACCAGCAGGTCAAGGGCGTGCAGTCGGTGGAGTCCGGCTATACCGGCGGCAGTGTGGTCAATCCCAGCTACGAGCAGGTGTGCGGCGGCCAGACCGGGCATGCGGAAGTAGTCAAGCTGGCCTTCGATCCGCAGCAGATCAGCTTCCGCGAGATTCTGGAAATTTTCTTCACCATCCATGACCCGACCACGCTGAACCGCCAGGGCAATGACGTCGGTACGCAGTATCGTTCAGTCATCTACTATCAGGACGAGACCCAGCACGAGACGGCCAAGCACATCATCGCCGAGATGGCCTTGGTGTGGGATGCGCCCATCGTGACCGAACTGTCGCCGCCGCAGACCTACTATCGCGCCGAGGACTATCACCAGAACTACTTCGTGCAGCATCCCTTCCAGGGCTACTGCGCCTTCGTGGTGGCGCCCAAGGTGGCCAAGCTGCGTGAGGTGTTTGCCGAGAAGAGCAAGCCGGAATAAATTCTCGCCGGCGTTACGACGTCCCAAGTACTACGTACAACGGGCCTGCCTCCGGGAAGAGGGCAGGCCCGTTGCTTGATGGGGCTGGCGAATGCTTATTGTTGTGCGTAGATGTACTTGCGCGACCACGGCAGCTGCTGTGCGCTGCGGCCGGCCTTGGTGCAGATGACCTGATACAGCGAGATCCAGTCGCGTTCGAAACCGTAGGCGCTGCCGGCCAGGTAAACGCGCCAGATACGGTAGCGCTTCTCGTCGGTCACGCGATGGATGGCGTCGGCATTGGCTTCGAAATTGTCGGCCCACAGGCTGCAGGTGCGGGCATAGTGGCGTCGCAGGTTTTCGACGTCGAAGGCTTCCAGGCCGCCTTCCTGCATGGTCCGCAGCACCGTGCTGATGTGCGGCAGTTCGCCGGCGGGGAACACGTACTTGTCGATGAATTCACCGGCCCCATAGGGCGACTCGCCATTCTCGATGTCGGTGCTGGTAATGCCGTGGTTCATGGCCATGCCGCCATCGGCCAGCAGCTTCCTGATCTGGGCAAAATACGTCGGCAAATTCTTGATGCCCACATGCTCGAACATGCCCACCGAGGTGATGCGGTCAAAGGTGCCGGTGACGTCTCGGTAGTCCTGCAGGCGAATCTCGATGCGGTCGCCGAGCCCGGCCGCTTCCACCCGCTCACGTGCCAGCGCGTACTGGTTGTTGGAGAGCGTCACCCCCACGCAGCGCGCGCCGAATTTCTGCGCCGCCCGCAATACCAGCGCACCCCAGCCGCAGCCGATGTCGAGCAATGTCTGGCCGGGCTTGAGCTGGATCTTCTCCAGGATGTGGTCGATCTTCTTGAGCTGGGCCGTGGCGAGATCCTCGTCGCCGTTCTCGAAGTAGGCGCAGGAATACACCATGTTCTCGTCCAGGAACAGCTTGTAGAAATCGTTGGAAACGTCGTAGTGATACTGGATGGCTTCGGCGTCCCGCTTTTTGGTGTGCGTCACGCTGCGCACCATGCGGCCCAGCCGGCCCTCGGCCTTGAGGGTATTGGACGCCAGACCGTTGGCGACCTGGATGATGCTCTTGACCTTGCCCTCTACCTCGATCTTGCCTTCGACGTAGGCCTCGCCCAGGTTGGCCAGCGACGGCTTGAGCAGTGAAGTGATGGCTGAAGCGTGCGGAACCTTGAGCGTGACTTCAGGCGTACCGCTGCTGAAGTCGTAATGCTGTCCGTTCCACAGCTCCAGCCGCAGTGGCAGGGCCGACACATTGCGAATGTTTTCTACCCAGGCGTCTAGCTTCTTTTCCCAAAACACGATGTCCTCCGAGTCAGTGATGAATGCTGATCGGCCCTGCCAGGCATCGTGCGATGTCGTCAGGGCTGCAGGCGCTGCCGTTGCCACTGGCCATCATCGGAGCGCGTGTAGAGCACGCGGTCGTGCATGCGGGAGGGGCGGCCTTGCCAGAATTCAATGCGGTCGGGAATCACCCGGTAGCCGCCCCAATGTTCCGGGCGGGTTGGGTGGTCCCCGAATTGCTGCTTGGTTGCTTCGTATTGCTGTTCCAGCGTCTCGCGGCTGGCGACGGTCCGGCTCTGCTGCGAGGCGATCGCACCGAGCTGGCTGGCCAGGGGGCGACTGTAGAAGTACGCGTCGCTCTCTTCCTTGGTCACGCGCTCGATCTTTCCTTCGATGCGGACCTGGCGTTCAAGTTCGACCCAGTGGAACAGCAGCGCCACGTACGGATTCTCCGCCACATCGACGCCCTTGCGGCTGTCGTAATTGGTAAACCAGGTAAAGCCCAGCTGATCGAACTGCTTGATCAGCACGATGCGCGACGACGGCCGTCCATCAGCCCCGACGGTGGCCACGCTCATGGCGTTGGGCTCGGGGATCTGCGCCTTGGTCGCTTCGTCGAACCAGACTGCAAACTGGTCAACGGGATCGGCGGCAGTGTCGACTTCGGACAAACTGGCGCGGCTGTAGTCTTTACGTAGGTCAGCTAACGACATGCTTCTTGCTCCTTGGGGAGTGGCGCTAGATTAGCGCGTTTCAAAATGTTTTGCAGAGCAGCAAAACGGCGAATGCGAGCCATTGTGCGGCTTGGCGGCCGCTTGCTCCATGATCGCAAGCAAGGCGCGCCAATAAAAAAGCCGATGCATTATCGCATCGGCTTTCGTGGTTTGCCGGGGCCGGACCAGGTCCGGCCGCTTCAGGCAAGCGCGGGCAGGATCAGTTGGTCTTGACGGCTTCGACCTGGATGGCCAGCTTGGTCTCCATCGAGAAACCATACTTGGCACCGTAGTCGATACCGAAGTCGGCGCGGTTGAAGGAGGCCGACGCATCGCCGCCGCACACTTCACGCTTGAGCATCGGGTGCTGGATGCAGGTGAACTTGTTCAGGGTCAGGGTGACCGGCTTGGTCACGCCGTGCAGGGTCAGTTCGCCTTCGACGGTGGCCGGCTTGTCGCCGTTGAACTTGATGTTGCCCTTGTATTGTGCGGTCGGGTACTTGGCGACGTCGAACATGTCAGCGCTCTTGGCGTGGTCGTTCATCTTGGCCATGCCGAAGTCGATGGAGGCGGTATCGATGGTGATGTCGACGGTGCCGGTCTTGGCGGCGCGATCCAGGGTCACGGTACCGCTGGTCTTGTCGAACTTGCCGCGCCAGATGGACACGCCCATGTGGTCAGCTTCGAAGCTGGGATAGGTGTGGCTGGGGTCGATGCTGTAGGTGTCGGCAGCGTTGGCGGAGACGGTGGCACCGGCGGCGACCAGGGCGAGCAGGAGGTGATTCAGTTTCATTTGTTTGGATTCCTTGAGTGAAAAAAACCGCAGGGGAGCCCGCCCCTTGCAGGGCGGTGCGTCATGGCGCGGAACGACTTTTATTGATGTTGTTGAGGCTGTTGATGCTGTTGCTACGAATTACTGGGCCACGATGTGGAACTTGATCGTCACTTCATCGGCCACCATGCCGGTATCCTTCCACTCGCCTTCACCGACGTTGTAGGTCAGGCGCTTGATGGGCAGGGTACCGTCGAAGACCTGGGCGGCACCGTCCTTCTTGACGGTCAGCGGGAAGCTGACATCGGTGCTCTTGCCCTTGATGGTCAGCTTGCCGGCCACGTCATACTTGCCGGCGCCAGCGGCCTTGATGCTGCTGGCCACGAAGCTGGCCTTGGGGAACTGGGCGGCGTTGAACCATTCCTTCTTCTGCACTTCCTTGTTGTACTCGGCTTCACCCAGGTCGAAGCTGGCGACGTCGATCTCCACCGAGGCCTTGCCTTGCTCAGGCTTGGCGGCGTCGAAGTCGATGGCGGCGTTGAATTTCTTGAACTTGGCATCGACCGGGACGTTGAGCTGCTTGAAGGTGGCGGTGACGCTGCTCTTGGCGGCATCCACCTTCAGCGGGGCCGCTTGGGCGGAGAGGGTGACGGCAGCAGCGGCCAGGGCCAGCAGGGTGGGTTTGAGGAAGCGGGTGGAGCGAGTGGAGGTCATGTCGGGTTCCGTAAAAAAACGAGCAATATGAATGATCTTGCGTAGCGTGCGGCTTGCAGGGGATCAGGGCAGCATGCGTTTGAAGATATTGTCACGATCGATGAACTGGTGCTTGAGCGCGGCCAGCACGTGCAGGGCAAAGGCGGCCAGCAGAGTCATGTTGAGCCAGTAGTGGGTGGCCTTGAGCAGCGGCTTCCACTCCGGATTCGGGGCAATCAGCACCGGCAGCGGCACCACGCCCAGGTAGACCACCGGCACGCCGGCGGCCAGGCTGTAGAAATACCCGGAGACGGGAATGGCGAACATCAGCACGTACAGGCCAAGGTGCAGCCCGTGTGCCGCCGACTGTTGCCAGCCCGGCATGTTGGCCGGATAGGCCGGGGCCTTGTGCGTGAGGCGCCACAGCAGGCGCACGCAGACCAGCGCCAGTACGGTCACGCCCAGCCACTTGTGCCAGGAAAAATACTTCAGCTTGGTCGGGGTCAGGCCGGGAATGTCGACCATGGTCAGCCCCAGGCCGAAGGCGGAGATGATCAACAGGGCAATCAGCCAGTGCAGCAGCACGGCGGGGTTGGTATAGCGTTCCATAGGATGTGGCGAGCGTAGGTGGCGTTTGGAGCGGCTGGCTCTGCAATGGTTCGGCAGGGCGGGCGGGCCGGGCTGGCGTCGCGAAATCCGCGAAGATTCCGGGCGGCAAGCGATCATGCCACTCTTTTTGACCCTGCTGAGTATAAAGAGCTTTCGCTGCTCGTATTACTCGCCGAAATGGCACTTCAGCCATCCGGTTTTGCGAGTAATCCTAACAATGATTCAGGTTTTTGGTGGCACCAATGAAAAATGGCGCACATTGCTGTGCGCCATTCGTTCATTTTGCTGATCGTTGATGCGAACTATCAGATCTGCTTGGCCAGTTCCACGGCGGTACCGATGTAGTTGGCCGGGGTCATGGCCAGGAGGTGATCCTTGGCTTCTTGCGGGATGGCCAGGCCATTGATGAAGTCGCGCAGGGCCTCCTTGGAAATGCCCTTGCCGCGGGTCAGTTCCTTCAGCTGCTCATACGGATTCTCGATGCCATAGCGGCGCATGACGGTCTGCACCGGCTCGGCCAGCACTTCCCAGGTGGCGTCGAGGTCGTCGGCCAGGCGCTGCGGGTTCACTTCCAGCTTGTTCAGGCCGCGCAGGCAGCTGTCATAGGCCAGCAGGGTGTAGCCGAAGCCCACACCGATGTTGCGCAGCACGGTGGAGTCGGTCAGGTCACGCTGCCAGCGCGAGACCGGCAGCTTCTCGGCCAGGTGCTTGAGGACGGCGTTGGCCATGCCCAGGTTGCCTTCGGAGTTCTCGAAGTCGATCGGGTTGACCTTGTGCGGCATGGTCGAGGAACCGATTTCGCCAGCCTTGGTGCGCTGCTTGAAGTAGCCCAGGGAGATGTAGCCCCAGATGTCGCGGTTCAGGTCCAGCAGGATGGTGTTGGTGCGGGCCACGGCATCGAACAGTTCGGCCATGTAGTCGTGCGGCTCGATCTGGATGGTGTAGGGGTTGAAGCTCAGGCCCAGGCGCTTTTCCACGACTTCTTTGGAGAAGGCCGCCCAGTCGGTCTGCGGGTAGGCCGACAGGTGGGCGTTGTAGTTGCCCACGGCACCGTTCATCTTGCCCAGGATCTCGACGCTGGCAATGCGCTTGGCGGCGCGTTGCAGGCGCGCCACGACGTTGGCCACTTCCTTGCCCAGGGTGGTCGGGCTGGCCGGCTGGCCGTGGGTGCGCGAGAGCATCGGCACGGCGGCGTGTTCGTGGGCCAGGGCGGTCAGCTTGGCGATCACGGCTTGCAGCGAGGGCAGCAGCACGGTGTCGCGCGCGGCCTTCAACATCATGCCGTGCGAGGTGTTGTTGATGTCTTCGGAAGTGCAGGCAAAGTGAATGAATTCGGAGGCGGCCACCAGTTCGGGCACATCCTTGACTTGTTCCTTGAGCCAGTACTCCACGGCCTTGACGTCGTGGTTGGTGACGGCTTCGATTTCCTTGATGCGGGCAGCGTCGGCTTCGGTGAAGTCGGCGGCCAGCTTGTCCAGCAGCGCGCGGGCCTCGGGCGAGAACGGCTTGATCTCGGCGAAACCAGCTTCGGACAGCGCTTGCAGCCAGGCAATCTCGACCTTCACGCGATGGTGCATGAAGCCCGCTTCAGACAGCAGCGGGCGCAGTTGATCGGTCTTGGAGGCGTAGCGGCCGTCCAGCGGGGACAGGGCCGAGAGAGCGGAGAGGGACATGATGGAAACGATGGAAACGGAAGAGATGCGTTGACTGAAGATTGGCGAGTTTTGGCAGGCTTTTATGCCAAAACCCGAATCGCCTGAGCCCGGCATTTTACCATCGGCACGCCGGCCGGCCCAATTTTCCCGTCCGGCGCAGTCCTTTTGGACCGTTGCATTCCGTTCCTGGCGCGATTCTTCATAAAATTGCCAGGAAACGCGAATGTTATAATCGTCTCAGATCATTACTCCACACGCTATGCTAAAACTCATCGGTTCCAATGCCAGCCCGTTCGTGCGCAAGGTGCGCGTCGTGATGGCCGAAAAAAAGATCGATTACGAATTCATCCTGGAAGATGTCTGGAGTGCATCGACCACCATCCAAGAGAGCAATCCGCTGGGCAAGGTGCCCTGTCTGTTGATGGATGATGGAGGCGCCATGTTCGATTCGCGGGTGATCGTCGAATATCTCGATACCCTGACCCCGGTCGGCAAGCTGCTGCCGCCCAATGGCCGTGAGCGCGCCGAGATCAAGTGCTGGGAAGCGCTGGCTGATGGCGCCCTGGATGCCGCCGTGCTGGTGCGCCTGGAAAAGACCCTGCGTCCGACCAAGCAGCAGAGCCCGGAATGGATCAAGCGTCAGTGGAGCAAGGTCGAAGCCTCCTTGAAGGCGATGGCCGAGGGCCTGGGCGAAAAGCCCTTCTGCGTCGGCAACCATTACACCCTGGCCGACGTGGCCGTGGGCTGTGCGCTGGGCTGGCTGGCGTTCCGCTTCCCGGACCTGGCCTGGCGCGAGGATTATCCGCAACTGGCGCGGCTGTTCGACAAGGTGTCGGAACGGGCCAGTTTCAAGGAAACCGTGCCGCATGTGTGAGGCAGGGCCATTGGCCCTTGGGCCAGGTTGGCGATGACGTAAAAAAAGCGCGCTCCGAGGAGCGCGCTTTTTGTTTGCCCTGGACGGCTTGCGATTACTCGCTGGCCGGGGACATCTGGCTTTGCAGGTAATTCTGGATACCGACCTTGTCGATCAGGTCCAGCTGGGTTTCCAGCCAGTCGATGTGTTCTTCGGTGTCATCCAGGATCATCTGGAACAGTTCGCGCGAGACGTAATCGCCATGCTGTTCGCAGGTGGCGATGCCTTCCTTGACGGTCTTGTGGGCCGCCTGTTCCAGCTTCAGGTCGCATTGCAGCATTTCTTGGGTGTTCTCGCCGATCATCAGCTTGTGCAGCGCCTGCAGGTTGGGCAGGCCGTCGAGCATCAGGATGCGGTCGATCAGCTTGTCAGCGTGCTTCATCTCGCCGATGGATTCGGCATATTCCTTGGCGCCGATCTTGTCCAGGCCCCAGTGCTTGTACATGCGGGCATGCAGGAAGTACTGGTTGATGGCGGTGAGCTCATTGGTCAGTTGAGCGTTGAGCAACTTGATGACTGCGGGATCGCCTTTCATGGGGATTACCTTTAAAAATTGATGTGAGAGGAAAACCGCGTTAATTATGGGTGACTGTATAGCTGCCTGACCGCGGACGGACGGATCATAGTCCAGATGCCTGCATTGTTCAGCAAGAATTAGCGGTAATCATTCTTACCTTTGTTGTCCGCTAGACAGAAAATCAAAAAAAACCTCCGTCGCCAGGCGAGGGAGGTTTTCTGGGCAGGCCCGCCATACGGGGGCTTGCGGGGGGCGGGGAAGTGCGCCGCACTTCCCCTTGCTGCTGTGCTGCCGATGTTTACTTCTTGTCAGGATCGGTCACGAAACCGATCTTGGCGAGCCCACCGGACTGCGCCGCCGACATTACCTGCGCCACCTTTTCATACTGGGTGGTGCGCTCGGCGCGCAGGTGCATTTCCGGTTGCGGCTGTTTCTGGGCGGCCACGGCGATGCGGGCGCTCAGTTCGCTGCTGTCGATCTTTTCTTCATTCCAGAACACGTTGCCGGCCGCATCGATGGACAGGTTGATGCTTTCCGGCTTGACCTGGTCCGGCTGGCTGCTGGCCTTGGGCAGGTCGATCTTGACCGCATGGTTCATCACCGGGATGGTGATGATGAAGATGATCAGCAAGACCAGCATCACGTCCACCAGCGGGGTGGTGTTGATCTCGGGATTGAAATCGTCGTCCGAATCGGACAGGGAACCCATACCCATCATGCCCTCCCGACTGCGGTCAGCTTGGCCTTGCCGCCATTGGGCTGGCCGTCTTCACCGGCGGCGCGGGCACCGGTGACGAACAGGGCGTGCAGGTCGAAGCCGAACTTGTTGAGCTTGGCGATGGTGGTCTTGTTGCCGCGTACCAGGGCGTTGTAGCCGAAGGTGGCGGGAATGGCCACGGCCAGGCCCAGCGCAGTCATGATCAGGGCTTCGCCGACCGGGCCGGCGACCTTGTCGATGCTGGCCTGGCCGGTGGTGCCAATGGAGACCAGCGCGTGGTAGATGCCCCAGACAGTGCCGAACAGGCCCACGAACGGTGCGGTCGAACCGACCGAGGCCAATACTGCCATGCCGGTCTGCAGCTTGCCGGAGGCTTCGTCGATAGCCTGGCGCAGCGACAGGGTGACCCAGTCGCTCACCGACAGTTGATCGTGCAGGTGGCCCTTGTGGGCGGTGTGGTGGCTCATGGCCGTGACACCGGCCTTGGCGACTTCGGCGAAGGGATTGTCATGGCCCAGGGTGGCCACGCCTTCGGGCAGGCTGGTGGTATCCCAGAACTGGTGACCGGCGGCGGCCGAGGCCTTGCGGAAACGCAGCAACTGGAAGGCCTTGGTGAAGATCACGTACCAGGACGCGATTGACATGGCCAGCAACAGGACGGCGACGCCCTTGGTAACGAAATCGCCTTGGGCCCAGAGGCTTTCCAATCCGTACGGACTAACTTCCATGATGTTTCCTTCTATTTTTGGCTATCAGATGAGGGGAATGATGAAACGAAATGACTGCCTGGCCGGGCAAGACCCGGCCAGGCGAGATGCTTTGCTCAGTTCAGGCGGAAGGCCAGGCTGCCGACCGTGCTGACGGTGATGGCCTTGCCGTTTTCGATATAAGGCTTGAAGACGGCGCGCATCACGGCGCTGCGGGCGGCATCGTCCAGGCGCGAATAACCGGAGGACTTGGTGATCTCGACCTTTTCGGCGCGGCCGCTGGTGTTGACGGTCACACGGAATTCCACCACGCCTTCTTCACCCATGCGGCGCGAGACGCTGGGATACGTCGGGTTCGGCTTCTCGATATATTCGATACCGGAAGTGATCTGCTTGGGCAGGACCGGGCCAGGCGGTGCGGCGGGGGCCGGCGTCGGCTCGGCAGCCACCTGCGGAGCCGGTGCTGCCGGTTGCGGCGGCTGGGGCGGTGCAGTGATGGCAGTCGGCGCCGGCGTTTCGGTGACGGGAACCGGCTTGGGCGGTGCCACCACCTTCTTGACGATCTTCACCTGCTTGGGCGGGGCCGGCTCGGCCTTGGGCGGCGCGGGCTCAGGGGCCTTCTCGGGGACGATGAAGGTGGCGATGACTTCCTTGGGAACGGCGCTGGCGACCTGGTGGACCAGGCCGCTTTGCAACGCCCAGAAAAAGGCGATGTGCAACAGGATGATCAGGCCCAGCGGGCCGATCTTGCGTACCTGGCGCATCAGGGCGCTGGGTGGGCTGACACTCATGAGAGACGGTGAAATGGCGTTCATTGATCTGGTTCAGGCAGCGGCCAGTGACGGATGGAATACTACCGGACGCACACCTTGCTGTGTTTGACGGGAACTGCTGAGGCATTCGCGCAGAACGTTCTTGGCGCAGGAATGGCACTTGCCGCAGCAGGTGCCCACGCCAAGCTGCTTGCGCAGCTCGGCCATGGACGACACGCCTGCATCGACCGCCTGATGGATCTTGCCTTCAGAGATGTTGTTACAAACACATACGATCATTTTACGCCTTGCTGCCTGCTTCATCAGGCTCTTGACTTGACGATGGCTAAGTTCTCGCTCCTGCAACCATGCGCGAGAAGAAGTTGAATTTTTCCTGCGGCGGCATCGTGCGTTCCACTACATGCGCCCATTGTTCCGACAGCTGCTGGCAGGTGGCCCGCAGCACCGGTGCCAGGTTGGGCAGGTCCGCCAGGGCCTTGAGGTGTCTTTCGATCACCGAGGCCAGCTTCACGCAGCTCTGCGTTTCCTGGCTGTTGTTGGCGGTGTAGTGCGACATCAGATGCAGCACGGCGGACACCAGAAGTTCAGGCTGGGCCGGTGCGTTGCTCGGTTCCACGAATGTGGACGTCATGTTCTCGTTGACCATCAAACTCTCCTCGCTGGGCTAGCTTGGCTGGCGGTGCGTCATGACGAACGACGCTGGCTGGCCTGTTTATGGATCCACCTTGTCTTGATACTGCCGGCTTACGCCGTCAGGATCAGCTTGTTCAGCTGGGTCAGACGCAATTTGTAGATGCGACCGCCGTGATCAATCTCAAGCTCGCGCATCTGACGGAACAGGTCCGTACTCTTGATGCGGGTGATCGGTGTTCCGTTGGCGGTCGTGCCCGGCTTGTTGCGACGGTCCATGCTGTTGTCGTTCAGTTGGCTCATTACAATCACCTCCTATTAAATGCGAACAATTCTTATTTAGATTATTTGCGATTTGCGGCGGGATTGCAAGTGCTTTTATCGGTGTGATTGATAATTTTTATCATTTAGGGTCTTGCGGGAAACACTTCCAGCCTATCAAGGCTGTCAAGCTTGCCCAAAAGAAAATGCCCCGGCGCGAAGATCGCGCGCGGGGCATTCAATTGTTGCCTATGTGAAAGCTTAATCCGGCAGTGCGCCGCTTTCGATGATGCCGCCACCCAGGCAGACGTCGCCGTCATACAGCACCGCCGACTGCCCCGGCGTGACCGCCCATTGCGGGGTGTCGAAGGCCAGCGAGAAGCTGCTGCCGGCATCGGCAAAGCCGCAGGGAACATCGGCCTGGCGATAGCGCGTCTTGGCCGACAAGGCTGGCAGTTGCGGCGCGTGGCCCGCCACCCAGCTGATCTGGCCGGCGGAGAGGGTCGGCGAGAGCAGCCAGGGGTGGTCATGCCCCTGGACGATGTAGAGCGTATTGTTTTCCACATCCTTGCGGGCCACGTACCAGGCGTCGCCATGGCCATCGGCATTCTGGTGCGCCTTCAGGCCGCCGATGCCGATTCCCTTGCGCTGGCCCAGCGTATAAAAGGACAAGCCCACGTGCTCGCCCACGGTCTGGCCGTCGGCGGTCTTGATCGGGCCGGGCTTGTAGGACAGGTAGCGGTTCAGGAATTCACGGAAAGGGCGCTCACCGATGAAGCAGATGCCGGTCGAGTCCTTCTTCTTCGCGTTTGGCAGTTGCAGCTGCTCGGCGATCTTGCGCACTTCGGTCTTGTGGATCTCGCCCAGAGGGAACACCGTGCGCGAGAGCTGCTCCTGGTTCAGGCGGTGCAGGAAATAGCTCTGGTCCTTGCTGGCGTCGAGCGCCTTGAGCAACTGGAAGTCACCCTGGGGGCCCTGGCGCACGCGCGCGTAGTGGCCGGTGGCAATCAGGTCGGCTCCCAGTTTCATGGCGTGGTCGAGGAAGGCCTTGAACTTGATCTCGGCGTTGCACAGCACGTCAGGATTGGGCGTGCGCCCGGCCTGGTATTCACGCAGGAATTCGGCGAAGACGCGATCCTTGTATTCGGAAGCAAAATTCACTGCCTCGATATCCACCCCGACCACATCGGCCACGCTGACCGCGTCGATCCAGTCTTCGCGGGTGGAACAGTATTCCGAATCGTCGTCGTCTTCCCAATTCTTCATGAACAGGCCGATGACCTCATAGCCTTGCTCCTTCAGCAGCCATGCCGAAACCGACGAATCCACGCCGCCCGACATGCCGATGACTACTCTTTTCTTGCTCATGTTGTTTCCGTTCAATGCGGCCCTCCGTAATGGGAGCCTCCAAGTGATGCGCCCGCGTCAGCCGGGCAGGGCGCCGATGGCGCTGGGATCCGTATGCACCAGTTCCAGCGGTGCGCGCTGGCCGGCCAGGTAATCGTCCACGCAACGCAACACCAACGGGCTGCGATGCCGTTCGGCGCAGGCCGCCAGTTCGTCGCGTGTCATCCAGACGGCGCGCACGATGCCCTCGTCCAGCGGACGGTCCAAGGCCTCTCCAACCGTCCCCGCAAAGGCAAAGCGCAGGTAGGTGACCGACAGGCCGCCGCGCGAGGACGAGACGTTGCGTGAAAGATAAGTCCCCACCAGCGCCGTCGGTGTGAAGACATGCGCCGATTCTTCCAGCGCCTCCCGTACGGCGGCCTCGATCAGGGACTCGCCCGGTTCCAGGTGGCCGGCCGGCTGGTTGATGCGCAGTCCGCCGGCGCTGTGCTCTTCCACCATCAGGAAGCGGCCGTCGCGCTCGATGATGGCGGCCACGGTGACGGAGGGTTTCCAGACTTCAGACATTGATGACCTCGTGAATCCGCCATTTTACCCTGTCAGGGCCGACTCTTCAGCGCCCGGGCCGCCACGGCGCGGGATCGCCGGGCTTTCTTGCCTGCCCGCCAATTTCTCGCCGGACAAGGCGAGTCGTGTAAGATTGGGCCAAGAATCCACAAAAAAAGGAGTCAGGAATGAGGATAGCGATCCCCGCCGAAAGCCGGGACGGAGAAACCCGTGTCGCCGCCACCCCCGAAACCGTCAAGAAACTGGTGGCGGCCCGGCACGAAGTGATGGTGGAGTCCGGCGCCGGGGTCAAATCCAGCATTCCTGACGAGGCCTATGTGGCCGTCGGCGCCAGCATCGGCAGCGCCGAAGCGGTCTATACCGCCGAGATCCTGCTCAAGGTGCGCGCCCCCAATGAGGCCGAACGCGCTCGCCTCAAGCCGGGCACCGTGGTCATCGGCATGTTGAATCCCTTCGATGCCGACAATATCGCCGCCATGGCCGCCGCCGGCCTGACCGCCTTCGGCCTCGAAGCCGCG
>NZ_DBIC01000146.1:0-9725 GCF_002296545.1 Herbaspirillum sp. UBA812
GCTCCAGCCGGGCATTTCCTCGTAGACCGGCTGCAGGCCGATGTAGCTGTCGGCGTCGGTCGGCGCATCGACCAGCACCTGGCCATTGGCGTCTTTGTAGCCGGTGCAGATACGGATGGTTTCCAGACCGTCGAGCACGTCCAGCTTGGTCAGGCACATGCCGGAGACACCGTTGATCTGCACCGAGCGCTTCAGCAAGGCGGCATCGAACCAGCCACAACGGCGCGCACGGCCGGTGACGGTACCGAATTCATGACCGACCGACGCCAGGTGCTTGCCGGTGCCGACGTCCGTCGGCAGCTCAGCCGGGAACGGGCCCGAACCGACGCGGGTGGTGTAGGCCTTGGTGATGCCCATGATGTAGTGCAGCATGCCCGGACCCACGCCCGCACCGGCGGCGGCATTGCCGGCCACGCAGTTGCTGGAGGTGACGAACGGATAGGTGCCATGGTCCACGTCCAGCAGGCTGCCTTGCGCGCCTTCGAACAGGATCTTGCCGCCGGCCTTGTGGATGGCGTACAGGTCGCTGGAGACGTCGGTGACCATGGGCTTGATGCGCGGCACGTTGGCCAGGGCATCGTCCAGGGTCTTCTGGTAGTCCACCGGCTGGGTCTTCAGGTAGTGGGTCAGGACGAAGTTGTGGTAGTCCAGGTTGGCCAGCAGCTTTTCGGCAAAGCGCTTTTCGTTCAGCAGGTCAGCCACGCGGATGGCGCGACGGGCCACCTTGTCTTCGTAGGCCGGGCCGATGCCCTTGCCGGTGGTGCCGATCTTGTCCACGCCACGGGCCGCTTCACGCGCCACGTCCAGCGCCACGTGATACGGCAGGATCAGCGGACAGGCGTCCGACACCTTCAGGCGCGAGCAGACTTCCACGCCAGCGGCTTCGAGCTTGTCGATTTCGCGCAGCAGGTCGGGCACCGACAGCACCACGCCGTTACCGATGTAGCAAGCCACGCCTTCGCGCATGATGCCCGAGGGAATCAGTTGCAGCGCAGTCTTCTTGCCGCCGATGACCAGCGTGTGGCCGGCATTGTGGCCGCCCTGGAAACGCACCACGCCTTGGGCGTGATCGGTCAGCCAATCGACGATCTTGCCCTTACCTTCGTCGCCCCATTGCGTACCGATGACGACGACATTCTTTGCATTGCTGTTCTGTAACATGACTCAACCCAAGTTTTTGATAATCCAGTTTCCATTGCTGAAATCGAGTGCGCGATCGCAATCGAATTCGTCCTGATCGTGTTCGTGGCCGGGAAGGCTTTGGATCACGATCTCTCCCGCTTGCCGCAATTGCGCTATTTTCTCACGCAGACCGGCGTCCCTGCCCCAAGGGGCGAGGATGGCGCGTTTTCGTTCTGCGCCCGGCATCAGTCGTGCCAGTTCACGCAGGTCCAGGGAGAAGCCGGTGGCCGGCCGCGCACGGCCGAAGGCTTCACCCACATGGTCGTAGCGGCCGCCGCGCACCACCGCATTGGGCAGGCCCGGCACATAGGCAGAGAACATCACGCCGCTGTGGTAGTGATAGCCGCGCAGGTCGGCCAGATCGATGGTGACAGCCGCCCCTTCATGGCCGGCTGCCAGTTCCACTACGGCCTGCAGCTCGTCGAGCGCCTGGCCGATGCCGGGCAGCGCCGGCAAGGTGATGCGCGCGCGCGCGATGACGGAAATGTCGCCGTACAGGTTGGGGAGCGCCAGCAAGGCTGCGCGCGTGCCTTCCTGATAGGAGGCCGTAATTTCCTTCAGACCCGGCACATCCTTGGCCTGCAGCAGCCCGAAGAGCTGGGCTTCATCACGCTTGGCACCAGCATCGTTGGCGATGATGGCGCGCAGCACGCCGACGTGGCACAGGTCCAGGCGGATGGTGCGCATGCCGGCCAGGGCCAGCGAATTGAGGGCCAGTTCCTGGATCTCGGCGTCGGCTTCGATACCGGCGTGGCCATAGATCTCGGCACCGATCTGGATCGGTTCGCGGGTAGCGTGCAAGCCCGTCGGGCGCGTATGCAGGACGCTGCCGGCATAGCACAGGCGGGTGACCGAGGCGCGATTGAGCAGGTGGGCGTCGATGCGCGCCACTTGCGTGGTCATGTCGGCGCGTACGCCCAGGGTGCGGCCGGAGAGCTGGTCGACCAGCTTGAAGGTGCGCAGGTCGGTATCCTGGCCGGCACCGGTGAGCAGCGATTCGAGATACTCCAGCAGCGGCGGCATGACCATTTCATAGCCATAGAGGCGGAAATTGTCGAGCAGACGGCGGCGCAGTTCCTCGATCTTGCGCGCTTCGGAGGGCAAGACATCGGCGATGTTTTCGGGAAGAAGCCAGTTAGGCATAAACAAAAGTCAAAGCAGAAAAAAACGGTTTGCGTACTTGCGTAGTTCGGACAGCCAGATCAGAAGCAGCCGCCCAGACGAACAATCGGGGCGGTCCGGGAATGCCTGCCGCCCCTCTTCTTGCACACCGGGAAAATTGCACCCCGGCACATTGTGTCCGACCAAAAAAGGAAAGATGCCCTTTACCAGCGGCATCCATCCGGTTTGCCCTGCCCGCCGGAAATACGCGGCGGCGCAGAACTGTTCACATTATCGCCTGATAAGCAGATTTTTACTTCTTCGCAGCGCTGGTATTGCCGCCGCCGACTCCCTTGAAGTACTTGAAGAACTCCGAGCTCGGATCCAACACCATCACATCATGACGGTTCTTGAAGCTGGCACGGTAGGCTTCGAGGCTGCGATAGAACTTGTAGAAGTCCGGGTTCTGGCCGAAGGCCTGAGCGTAGATCTGGGACGCCTTGGCGTCGCCGGCACCACGGATCTTTTCGGATTCGCGATAGGCTTCGGCCAGGATCACCACGCGCTGGCGATCGGCGTCGGCACGAATCTTTTCGGATTCGGCAGCACCCGTGGAACGCAGCTCATTGGCGACGCGTACTCGCTCGGACTTCATGCGTTCGAACACCGAGTTGTTGATCTGGTCCACGTAGTCCACACGGCGCAGGCGCACGTCGATGACTTCCACGCCGATCTGCTTGGCTTCATTGGCCACGCGGGCCTGGATGGCATCCATGACGTTGTTGCGCTGGCTGGAGATCACTTCCCGAACGGTGCGCTTGGTGATTTCATCATTCAGCGCAGCCTTGACGATCTGCGACAGGCGATCTTGCGTGCGGCGTTCGTCGGCACCGAAGCTGACGAAGTACAGGCGAGGATCGACGATGCGCCACTTGACGTAGGCATCCACCAGCACGTTCATCTTTTCGGCGGTGATGAAGCGGTCGGCGTCAGGGGTATCCAGGGTCTGGATGCGCTTGTCCAGGTACATCACGTTCTGGAACGGAGGCGGCAGCTTGAAGTGCAGGCCGGGTTCGCTGATGACCTGCTTGACTTCACCCAGGGCAAAGACGATGGCCGAGGAACGCTGGTCGACCACGAAGATGGTGGACGAAGCCAGCCAGATCGCCACGACGGCGACGATGACGGAAGTGACGAGGCGGCCCATCAGCGCACCTCCCTATCACGCGCATCACGGGGATCGCGGTTTCTCGAATCTCGCATCAGCTCGGAAGAATACACAGTGTCATTTCCTGCAGTCGAAGTGGTGGACGCCGCGCCCGCCGAGGGCTGCACGGTCGACGATGCCGGTGCCTTGCCGCCAGCCGGGGCGGCGTCGGTGGCGCTTTGCTGGATCAGCTTGTCCAGCGGCAGGTACAGCAGGTTGCTGCCATTCTTGGCATCGACCATGACCTTGGTGGTATTGGCGAAGATCTGCTGCATGGTTTCCAGGTACATGCGGTCGCGGGTGACCGCCGGGGCCTTGGCATAGGCTTCCTGCACCTGGGTGAAGCGCGAGGCATCACCTTCGGCATTGGCGGTCACGCGGGAGCGGTAGGCTTCGGCTTCTTCCAGCAGGCGCGAGGCGGCACCGGAGGCGCGCGGGATCACGTCGTTGGCATAGGCCTGGCCTTCGTTCTTAAGGCGCTCACGGTCCTGGCCGGCCTTGACGGCGTCGTCGAAGGCGGCTTGCACCTGTTCAGGCGGTTGCACGCCCTGCATGGTGACGTTGGTGATCTGCACGCCGGACTTGTAGCGATCCAGGATCTGCTGCATGCGCTGGCTCACGTCGAGCGCGACCTTTTCGCGGCCTTCGTAGAGGACGAAGTCCATCTTGCTGCGGCCGACGATTTCGCGGATGGCCGTTTCGGCAACCTGGCGCACGGAATCATCCGGGTCACGGTTGTTGAACAGCCATTCGGCGGCATTCTTGAGCTTGTACTGGACGGCAAACTGGATGTCGATGATGTTTTCATCATCGGTCAGCATCAGGGATTCCTTCAACTGCTTGTTGCGCACGTTGCCGCGATAGCCGATCTCGGCGGTGCGGACCTGCGACATGTTGACGATCTCGTGACCCTGAATCGGATACGGCCAGCGCCAATTGAAGCCTGGCAGCGTGGTGTGGCTGTAGCGGCCAAAGGTGGTGACCACGGCAGTCTGGCCTTCCTGCACGATGAAGAAGCCGCTGGCCAGCCAGAGGAAGGCCACGATCACGGCGATCACGCCCACGCCGATGCCGGCGCCCTTGACGTCGCCACGATTGAAGCCGCCGCCACCGTTGCCACCGTCGGAACCGCCACCCTTGCGGCCCAGGAGGCCGGCGATGCGCTGGTTGAAGTCGCGCCAGAGCTGGTCGAGGTCAGGCGGGCCGTCGTTGTTGCCGGACGGTTTTTCGGGCCGTTTGTCGCCGTTACTTCCGTTATTCTGATTCTCGCGGTTGTCGTTTTGCGAACCACGTCCCCATTGGGGGTCGTTCAACGAAAACTTGACACCGATTTTCCTGAATAAAGACACAAGCATGCGTTTGCGTTCCGGCTGAAGTGATGGATTAAGAGAATCTAGGAGGAATGCGCGCCAGGAACGTGCAACGAACCGTCCCCTCGAACGGCTCAAGCGTGCATGTCTTCGGAATCGACTGGCTGGGAACGGCTGCGACCCCTGGCCTCCAAGGCGGCCTTGAGCGAAGCGGCGATCGCCTCGCGCAGCAGATCCAGGCCAGCACCAGACTTGGCACTGACGAAAACCCGCTGGATTTTACCATACTCGTCATACTCGACCGCCGGTTCCAGACCGGCGGCGTCGATCTTGTTCCAGACCAGGATCTGCGGCACGTGGTCGGCACCGATTTCCTTCAGGACCAGGTTGACCTGCTCGATCTGCTCCATGCGCACCGGGCTGGCGGCATCCACCACATGCAGCAGCAAGTCGGCGTGGATGGTCTCTTCCAGGGTGGCCCGGAATGCCTCGACCAGTTGGTGAGGCAGTTCGCGGATGAAACCCACGGTGTCGGAGATCACCACGTGCCCGACCTCGCCCAGGTAGACGCGACGGGAAGTCGTGTCCAGCGTGGCGAAAAGCTGGTTGGCGGCATACACGCCGGCCTTGGCCACGGAATTGAAGATGGTCGACTTGCCAGCGTTGGTATAGCCCACCAGCGAAACGGAGAACGTTTCACTGCGCCCGCGTGCACGCCGCTGCGTGGCATGTTGCCGGCGCAGCTTGGCCAGCACCGCACGCAGCGCCTTGACGCGCTCGCCCAGCAGGCGGCGGTCGGTTTCCAGCTGGGTTTCACCGGGACCGCGCAGGCCGATACCGCCCTTTTGGCGCTCCAAGTGAGTCCAGCCACGAATGAGGCGGGTCGCCAGGTGCTGCAGCTGGGCCAGTTCGACCTGTACCTTGCCCTCGTGGCTCTTGGCCCGTTGGGCGAAGATGTCGAGGATCAGACTGGTACGGTCGAGCACACGCACCTTCAGCACCCGCTCCAAGTTACGTTGCTGGGCCGGTGAAAGAGCGTGATTGAAAATGACCAGTTCGAGCTGGAGGTCGGCGACGGCATCAGCGACTTCTTGCGCCTTGCCGGTACCAACGAAGAGAGCGGCATCCGGACTGGCACGGCGGCCGGTGATGGGGATCACCGGTCCCGCCCCAGCCGATTTTGCCAACAGGAAGAGCTCATCCAGACTAGCGGCGAAATCGTTCTTGCCGAAGTCCAGGCCGACTAACGCGGCACGCATGTCAAAATGCCCACGGCGTCAAGCCGGCCAGGTAGACCATTATTCGTCGGACGAGGATTCGAGACTGAGGTTGACCGCACGTGCAGGCACGACGGTAGAGATGGCGTGTTTGTAAACCATTTGCGTAACGGTGTTGCGCAGCAGGACCACGTATTGATCGAAAGACTCCACATGGCCTTGCAGCTTGATGCCGTTGACCAGATAGATAGAGACGGGAACGTGCTCTTTTCTCAATGCGTTCAGGAATGGGTCTTGTAACAATTGCCCTTTGTTGCTCATGGCAGCTCCACGGTGTTGTTGTGATTAGGACTTGGAGGCACTTCAAGGAAAATCAAGTGCTTGACCAACTTTATGCTATTCAATTTAAACGATTTTCGCTCCAACGCCAAAAACATTGATCGAATAGCAGGATTTACGATTATTTTTCCTGCCGGATGAAAGGATTCTTGCCCGACCTGAACTCGATACGCAGTGGAGTGCCCACCAGAGAGAAAGTTTCCCTGAAGTGCTTTTCCAGATAACGTTTGTAGTTGTCGTCGATGGCTTCCAGTGCATTGCCGTGGATCACCACCACCGGCGGATTCTGGCCACCCTGGTGAGCATAGCGCAGCTTGGGGCGAATCGAACCCTTGCGGCGCGGTTGCTGGTGTTCCAGTGCCTCTTCCAGCGCGCGTGTGAGGCGCGGGGTGCTCAGCTTGGCCATGGCGGCAGCATAGGCCGAGTCGATGGACTTCATCAGCGGACCGATGCCGGTCGACTTCAGGGCTGAAATGAAGTGGAATTTGGCGAAGGAAAGGAAATTCAGTTTGCGCTCCAGATCCATCTTGATCTGGTTGCGCTGGTCGCTTTCCATGCCATCCCATTTGTTCACACCGACCACCAGCGCCCTGCCCGACTCCAGCACGAAACCGGCGATGTGGGCATCCTGCTCGGAAATATCCTGCTGCGCATCCAGCAGCAGCAGCACGACGTTGGCGTCCGAAATCGATTTCAGGGTCTTGACCACGGAAAACTTCTCGATGGCCTCGAAGACCTTGCCACGGCGGCGGATACCGGCGGTGTCGATCAGGGTGTAATGACGGCCTTCGCGTTCGAAGGGAATCTCGATGGAATCACGGGTCGTGCCCGGCATGTCGAAGGCGATCACGCGCTCTTCGCCAAGCAGGGTATTGACCAAAGTCGACTTGCCCACGTTGGGACGGCCGACGATGGCGATCTTGGTGCCGCGCACGGCCGGTTCCTCGGCTTCGGGCTCCTGGGCGCGCTGGGCGTCGACCTGATCCAGGGCTTCTTCCACCAGGTCGGCCACGCCATCACCGTGGGCAGCGGAGATCACGTAAGGATCGCCCATGCCCAGCTCGTAGAAGTCGGCGGTGACCGAGGTGTACTTCATGCCTTCGGACTTGTTGACCACCAGCAGCACGGAACGGCCGCACTTGCGCAGGAAGTCGGTGATGGTCTTGTCGTGCGGCGTCAATCCCTGGCGGCCGTCGACGATGAACACCACGATGTCGGCCTCGACCACTGCCTGCTTGGTCTGCTTGGCCATCTCATACATGATCCCGTCCTTGGCGACGGGTTCGAAGCCACCGGTATCGATCACCAGGAACGGACGTTCGCCGACCCGGCCTTCGCCGTAGTGACGATCGCGCGTCAGGCCGGGCAGGTCCGCCACCAGCGCATCGCGGCTGCGGGTGAGCCTGTTGAACAACGTCGATTTGCCGACGTTGGGACGGCCTACAAGTGCAATTACCGGTTTCATTTCTTTTCTTGGGGGTCGTTCGTCACTTATTCAGCGACGACGGAGACCACGGTTCCTGATTTGGTTTGGAAAACGACAGACGAACCGGTCGAAACCGGAGGCGCCTGGACAGCACTGCCGTCGGTAGCCAGACGGGCCACGAAGGCGCCATCTTCCCGCGACAGGAAGTGAATATAACCCTGGAAGTCAGCCACCGCCACCGCCTTGCCCACTGCGATCGGGCTGGACAGCTGGCGATTCTTCAGGCGGTCGTTGCGCCAGATGACGGCACCGGTATCGCGTGCAAACTCGGTGACGGCACCATTGACATCGGCCGCATAAACGTAGGCGTCATCCAGATTGACGCCGACATCGCTGGAAAACTCCTTGATCCAGCGCACATTGCCGTTGAGCAAATCGAAGCAACCGATACGCCCTTGGTATGACACCGCACAGATATCACGCGAACCCAGCGCCGGCACGCCCGACACGTCGGAGATGCGTTCCAGTTCGGTGGTACCGCGCGGATCGCCCACCGGGACTTCCCAGCGCGGACCGCCGTTGTTCAGTGCCAGGGCCGACAGACGGCCACCCGGCAGGGCCACGAAAGCGGTCTGCGAACCGATCACGATGCCCGGCGCGTTGCGCAGGGTCAGCGACGGCACGTTGCGCTGGACCATCCAGCGCTGGCTGCCATTGTCGGCATCATACGCGGTCACGCGGTTGTCGATGCTGCGAATGACCACCAGGCCCTCGCCCACAGCCGGAGCCGACAGCACTTCGCTGGGTGCCTGAGCGCTCCAGGTCGGCTTGCCGGAGGCGGCATCGAAGGCCTGGATACGGCCCTTCTCGGCCACCACCACCACGGTGCTGCCATCGCTGCCGACACCGGCGGTCAGGTCGCCCTCGGCACGGCTGCGCCACAGGGTCTGGCCGTTCTGGGCGTTGATGCGCACCACGGTGCCATCATTGGCGGCGGCAAACACGCTGCCCGCAGCGAAAGCCGGGCTGAACTGGTAGCTGCCGGCCTTGCCGACCGATACCGTCCACGCAGCCTGGGCGCGCATCTTCTGGGTGAATTCGACCAGCGGGGCCGGCGGATTCGGATCTTTCTTGCTGGAGAACAGCGAGCAGCCGGACAAGGCCACCACAGCCGCCATGGCGGCCACATTCAGCGCCAGCTTGCAGGCGCTACGGGATCGAGCAAAGGATGTTGCCTTGGCAGCAGTGGCTGTCACACTACGCATATTCTGTTTCCTCTAAGCGATGGATGGATTCGCGGTGGGATTGCGATTCAATTCGGGGTTGCATCTGCAACCCGCCAGGCCACCGGTGCGCCACAGCGAACCGGGACCCGGAGCATTCTTCAGTGGCGCGAGCGCCGGCCTCAGGCCTTGGGCGCTTCGCCGCCGATGGCGTCGAGCTTGATCTGGATCAGCTGACGACCCGGATCCTTGGCGTCGCTCTTTTCCAGCGCCAGCTTGTAGGCGCTGCGGGCTTCGACGCGCTTGCCCTGGGCAGCCAGCACATCGCCCTTGCGGTCGGCAATGGCACCCGCGAACTGGGCGGGATAGTCACCCGACAAGACCTTCAGCGCCTCGTCATACGCCTTGGCATCGAGCAGCACGCCCGCCAGGCGGACGGCAGCGATGGCCTTGTATTCCTTGCCACGGCCGTGGTCGATCACCCATTGCAGCTGCTTCTTGGCCGCTTCCAGGTCATTGGCATCGAAGGCCGACTTGGCTGCCACCAGTGCGCTCATCTCGGCGTAGGCGGTGCCGCTGAACTTGTCCTGGATGTCGGCGGCGGCGCGTTGCACCTTGGCATTGTCCTTGGCCGCCAGCGACTTCTGCTGTTCTTCGTAGAGCACCGAGGCTTGCGCCGACTGGCGGCCCTGCCAGGGATTCCAGCCGGTCCAGCCGGCG
>NZ_DBIC01000146.1:9999-12301 GCF_002296545.1 Herbaspirillum sp. UBA812
CTGGCGGCCCTGCCAGGTATTCCAGCCGGTCCAGCCGGCGTAGGCGGCCAGCGCGATGATCAGCGCCCAGGTCACCAGGTTGCCGTATTTCGCCCACCAGGCCTTGATGGAATCAAGCTGTTCTTGTTCTTCGAGATCGTATGCCATGTAACTCTGCGTTTAGATAAGTTGACGGTCGAGGTGGACGGGTCTTCAGGGGTGATAGTGCACGTGGTCGTGATCATGGTCGTGATCGCCGACGATCTGTTCCACGATGTAGTCGACCACGCCGTCGAAGGCCATGTTGCTCTGGTTGGCACGCCCTTCCTCGGCATTGCCTTCGCGCATGTGCTTGACGGTGGCAGTCCCGGCCTTGAGCTCGTCTTCACCGATGATCACGGCAAAGGCAGCACCGCTGGCGTCGGCGCGCTTCATCTGCGCCTTGAACGAACCACCACCATTGGACGATGCGCAATGTAGCACAACATCGAGCCCGGCAGTCCGCAAACGTTCAGCCAGAACGAAAGATTGCAACTGTGCTTCTTCGCCTTGATGGACCAGATAGACGTCGCACTGGTTCGGTGCATACTGCTCGCCATTGGCCTTCATCAGCTCCAGCAGGCGTTCCACGCCCATGGCGAAGCCACAGGCCGGGGTCGGCTTGCCGCCGAACATTTCGATCAGCGGATCGTAGCGGCCACCGCCGCAGACCGTGCCCTGCGAGCCCAGCTGGTCGGTGACCCACTCGAACACGGTACGGTTGTAGTAGTCCATGCCACGCACCAGGCGCGGGTTGATGGTGAAGGGAATGTTGTTGTGGCGCAGGATCTTCTGCACGCCCTCGAAGTGCGCGCGCGATTCTTCACCCAGGTAATCCAGCAGCTTGGGGGCGGCGTTCACCATCTCCTGCATGGCAGGATTCTTCGTATCCAGGATGCGCAGCGGGTTGGCGTGCAAGCGGCGCTGGGCGTCGGTGTCCAGCAGGTCCTTGTGCTGTTCGAAGTAGGCGATCAGGTCGGCACGGTGCTTGTTGCGCTCTTCGGCGTTGCCGATGGAGTTCAGTTCCAGGCGGATGTCGGACAGGCCCAGGTCATCCCACAGGCGCTGGCACATCATGATCAGTTCGGCATCGATGTCCGGGCCGCTGAAGCCCACGGCTTCGGCACCGACCTGGTGGAACTGGCGATAGCGGCCGCGCTGCGGACGCTCATGGCGGAACATGGGGCCGACATACCACAGGCGCTTGGGGCCATCATAGGTCAGGTTGTGCTCCAGGGCGGCGCGCACCACGCCGGCGGTGTTTTCCGGACGCAGGGTCAGGTTGTCGCCGTTCATGGAATCGGTGAAGGAATACATTTCCTTCTCGACGATGTCGGTCACCTCCCCCAGGCCGCGCGCGAACAGCGCGGTCGGCTCGACGATGGGGGTGCGGATCTGCTGGAAACCGTAGCTCTTGAGCACCGATTGCACCGTGTTCTCGAACAGCTCCCACAACGGGGCATCCGCCGGCAGGATGTCATTCATGCCTTTGACGCCAACGATTTTTTCGACTTTCTTTTGTTCTGACATACCGAAACCCGGAGTTTTTGCTTTTTACTTCATTTCTGGAAACTGGAATCTGACGCATCTTTCGTGCGACGCACCAGCGCAAGTGTACTGCATGGCCCGCAACGCCCTATGGTGGCGGGCTCCACGGTGGTCAGGAATGGCTGCCCTGACCGTAATGCGATTCGACATACTCCAGCACCACCTTCTGGAATTCCTCGGCGATGCGTTCGCCGCGCAGGGTCATCTTCTTTTCGCCATCGATGAACACCGGTGCCGCCGGCGACTCGCCGGTGCCCGGCAGGCTGATGCCGATGTTGGCGTGCTTGGATTCACCGGGGCCATTGACGATGCAGCCCATGACGGCCACGTTCATGGCTTCCACGCCGGGATACTTGCCCTTCCAGACCGGCATCTGCTCGCGCAGGAAGGTCTGGATCTTGTCGGCCAGGTCCTGGAACACGGTCGAGGTGGTGCGGCCGCAACCCGGGCAGGCGATCACCATCGGGGTGAACTTGCGCAGGCCCATGGTCTGCAGGATTTCCTGGCCGACCACCACTTCCTTGGTACGGTCGCCGCCCGGCTCGGGAGTCAGCGAGATGCGGATGGTGTCGCCGATGCCTTCCTGCAGCAACACCGACAGCGCCGCCGTGGAGGCCACGATGCCCTTGCTGCCCATGCCGGCCTCGGTCAGGCCCAGGTGCAGGGGGTAGTCGCAGCGGCGCGCCAGCTCACGATAAACCGCGATCAGATCCTGCACGCCGGAAACTTTGCAGGA
>NZ_DBIC01000076.1:0-2896 GCF_002296545.1 Herbaspirillum sp. UBA812
CAGCGCCAGCAAACAGATCATCAATCGCTACACCTACCAAGAATGCGAGATACGTCTGCATGATCAACTCATCGATCAGGCGATTGACATGCGATCCGCTGATAACATCAGACGGTCTGTCACGAGGGTACCTACCGATGCAACACAACAGCCCACGTGTGAATACGAAATCCGACAAGGCAAGCCGGTCGGTGACGATGCATGCTTTGGCTTTTGAATCAGCAAGTACCGTCGCATCGAAGCAAGACCTGAAAGAGAAAACGGCCTTTTTCAAGGCCGTTTATGGTCGCAGTTCTGGGTAACTTAAAGCCTGCAGCGCCCCTGCAACCAACTAACCATATCACGCTCAACCCGGCCGCGTCATCTGCTCCGGCTTGATCCACTCGGCAAACTGTTCTTCCGTCACATAACCGAGCGCCAGCGCTGCCTGCTTCAGGGTGGTGCCGTCGTGATGCGCCTGCTTGGCGATCTTGGCAGCCTTGTCGTAACCGATGTGCGGGGCCAGGGCCGTCACCAGCATGAGCGACTTTTCCATCAGCTCGCCGATGCGGCTGTGGTTGGCTTCGATGCCGCGCGCGCAATGTTCCTCGAAACTGGCCATGCCATCACCCAGCAGACGAACGCTCTGCAGGAAGTTGTGAATGATCACCGGCTTGAACACGTTCAGCTCGAAGTTGCCGCTGGCGCCGCCAATGTTGAGCGCGACATCATTGCCGAACACCTGTGCGCACAGCATGGTCATGGCTTCGCATTGGGTCGGATTGACCTTGCCCGGCATGATGGAACTGCCCGGCTCATTCTCGGGAATGGTGATCTCGCCCAGCCCCGAACGCGGGCCGGAAGCAAGCCAGCGCACGTCGTTGGCGATCTTCATCATGGCTGCCGCCAGGGTCTTGAGTCCGCCGTGCGCGGCCACCAGGGCATCGTGCCCGGCCAGCGCGGCAAACTTGTTGGGCGCGGTCTTGAAGGGGAAACCGAAATACTTGGCCAGCTCGGCAGCCACACGCTCGCCGAATTCGGGATGCGCGTTCAAACCAGTGCCGACCGCAGTGCCGCCAGCGGCCAGCTCGGAGATGGCGTTGAGGGTGGCGATGATGGCCGACTCGGCATGATCCAGCTGGGCCACGTAGCCCGAAAACTCCTGGCCCAGCGTCAGCGGTGTGGCGTCCTGCAGGTGGGTGCGGCCGATCTTGACGATGTCGGCAAACTGCGCGGACTTGTCCGCCAGCGTGGCGCGCAGGGTGTGCAGCGAGGGAATCAGGTGCGTGGCCACGGCCATGCAGGCCGCCACGTGCATGGCGGTCGGGAAGATGTCGTTGGAGGACTGGCTACGGTTGACGTCGTCGTTCGGGTGGATCAGGCGATCTTCGCCGCGCACGCCGCCCAGCAGTTCGGAGGCGCGGTTGGCCAGCACCTCGTTCATGTTCATGTTGCTCTGGGTGCCGGAACCGGTCTGCCAGACCGACAGCGGAAACTCCAGCGGATGCTTGCCGGCGATGACCTCATCGGCCGCCGCGATGATGGCGTCAGCCTTCTTGCCGTCCAGCTTGCCCAGGTCGCGGTTGACGGCGGCACAGGCGCGCTTGACGGCGGCCAGGGCCACGATCAGCTCAGCCGGCATGCGCTCGGTGGAAATGTGGAAGTGGTGCAGCGAACGTTCGGTCTGCGCGCCCCACAGGCGATCGGCAGGGACTTCGATCAGGCCAAAGGTATCGCGCTCCATGCGGTGGTTCATGATGCTGGTTCTCCGTGATAAGAGGGCCGCAGGCGGCCCGATGATCCCGTGAGACTCTGTCGCAAGCTGAAGGCTGAGTCACCGACGAGACCGGCAATGTGACATCTAGTGTAACGGCTGGCGGGACCGCCCGCAGGAAGCGGCGGCATGAAGCTGGCGAGGGTACGGCAATGCGGCAGGCAGACCGGGACGGCGGATTGCCGCAGCGATCGCGGCGAGGAATCAGCCGGCCTTGTTGTCCTTGGGCGGATCCGGCAGCACACAGGCCTCGACCACTTGCAGGTCGTTGTCCTTGGCGAAGTTGACCACGAAGTGATAGGCCAGCGGCTCCAGCTCGCGCAGGGCTTCGTTGACCACCACCGAGCGCACGCCATCGATGTGGGTGGGCAGCACGTAGGGAGAATATTTCAGGTGTGCATTGCGACCGCCACTGCCTTCGGGACGGAAGCACGACATCACGCCGCACAGGCGCTCCGCCCAGTCGCTGGGGCGGAACTGCCGGCCATCCGAGGTCTTGCCCAGGATGATGAATTCTTTGGCCGGTGCGTTTGCGGGTTTGATGGGATCAGCCATACATGCATTCTTCTAAAGCGCTTGCAACCGAATGCCCTTGTCCTGGTGGGACCGGAGCCCTGGAGTCCGCGGTGCCTCGGCGATCCACTGCCTGGGTGCCTGCGGAAGTAAGTATTATATCTTATAGAAGACTTGGCTTCTACCGGTCTCCCCCGGCTACTGCGTGCCGCTCATGCCCTGCGGGCAATACATGTATTCCTGCACGTGGCGGCCTTCTGAAGTGAAGTCGGAAGTATACCGGGTTGGCGAGAATCGCGTTCCCAAAAACAAAGCGGGCCTGAGCCCGCTTCTTCAAGGACCAGTCGCCTAGCCCATCCACACTGCCACCGACAGCAGCAGCAACAGGAACATCCACAGCAGCAAGGCGCGCCAGACCAGGCCCACGGTGCTCTGCAGGGTGCGTGGCGATGGGGTGTCGCCAGGCAGGCCGTCGGTTTCTTCCGGCATGGAATCGACCGTGGCCGCATCGGCCGGCAGGATGATGCCGGCAGCCGCTTCCTTCTCGGTACCGAAACGCACGCCCATGGCCCCGCCACCGGCCGCCAGGATGATGCCGGCGGCTTCGTCGTCCCAGCGGCTGGGGGAGTT
>NZ_DBIC01000076.1:3195-13289 GCF_002296545.1 Herbaspirillum sp. UBA812
CGGCTGGCGAAGTTGCGCCAGGCGTAGATGGCATCCTCGAAGTTGCCGACCACGGCGAAGGCGGCGGCCGTCAGGCGTGCCGGAATCCAGTCGATCCAGTAGAAGGCCTGGGCGGCAAAGCGGCCGAAAGCTTCATATTTCATGTGATCCGGTTCGTTCCAGGCGCGCGAGAGATATTCGGCGACTCGGTACATCACCGCCAGCGCCGGACCGACCGGCATCAGGAACCAGAAGAACACGCCAAACACGTGGCGATGCGTGGTGATGAGCGCGCGCTCGGAGGCGATGCGCGAAATTTCGCTCACATCCATCGCCGTGGTGTCCAGCTTGGTCCATTCGGCCAGCAGGGTGCGGGCAGTCATTTCGTCACCACTGTTCAGCGCCAGCTGGATGGAAGTGAAGTAATGGCTGTAATGGCGGAAACCCAGGGTCATGTAGACCACCAGCACGTTCCAGGCAAAGGCCGCCACCAGGCTCACGTGCAGCAACAGCCAGTAGACCAGCGCCACCGGCACCGTCAGCGCCCCCACCATCACCACCCAGCCCAGGCGGCCATGATGAGCGTGCCCGGCGTTGAACCAGCCTTCAATGGTGGCCGCGAAAGACTTGATCGACGCGTATACCGGATTGTCTGCGCGCAGTGGTTTGAGTTGTTCGATTAACAGCGCAAAGAGAATGGAAAGAAATGTCATCAAGCTGCCTTAGGTGTCTCTGTAGCCCGTACGATAGCGCAGTGCAAGAGGGGAATCAAACAATTGATTCGTTGATCACAATCAAATGCGCGATGTCACGGATTTTTACTTATTTGAACATTAAAAGCGACATTGCGTAGCTGCGAGGCGACAAATCCTGTCGCTAGCTGCGCAGGAAGTGGAACAGGTTGCGCAGCATGCCCGCAGTCGCGCCCCAGATGAAGTAACGGTCATAGGGCATGGTGTAGAAACTGCGCCGGCCTACCGGCGCCGGCAGCTCGACGGAACGGCGCTGATGGTTCAGGCCATCCATGAGGAAAGCCAGCGGCACTTCGAAGATCTCGGCCACTTCGCGCGGATCGCCCACGGCCTCGAACGGCGGCTGTATCAGTCCGGCCACGGGCGTGACCCGATAGCCGGTGCCGGTGAAGTAATCGGGCAACGAACCGATGACTTCGATGTGCTGGCGCGCCAGGCCGATTTCTTCTTCGGTCTCGCGCAGGGCGGTCTCGATGGCCGAGCCGTCATAGTCTTCGCGGCGGCCACCGGGGAAACTGATCTGTCCTGCGTGGTCCTTCAGGTCAGCTGTACGCTGCGTGAAGAGAACCGTCATCCCCTCCTCCCTCAGCACGATCGGGATCAGTACCGAAGCGAGCCGGAAGCGTCCCTTGGACTCGGCCATGCGTGCCATCTGGTCGCCGCTGTGCTCGGGCTCCCAGCGCGGCGGGTCGGCGAAGCGCTGGCGCAGCCAGTCGGCATTCAGGCGCGCGGCCTCCAGCGCAGTTTCGCCGGCGACGGCATCTACAGGCAGATTGACGGGATCGAAACTGGCCACATTGTGCTCGCTTGATCGTGAGGTTGTCAGGACTTCAATCGGGTGTCAGAAACGAAAAAGGGGCGTCGCGAGACACCCCTTTTCCTGACGCATCAACAGGCGACCGATTACTCGGCAGCAGCAGCCTTTGCCGCACGGCTGGGCAGCTTTTCCTTGATACGTGCCGACTTGCCCGAACGTTCGCGCAGGTAGTACAGCTTGGCACGACGCACGTCACCACGACGCTTGACTTCGATCGAGGCGATCAGCGGCGAGTACAGCTGGAAGGTACGCTCAACGCCTTCGCCCGAAGAAATCTTGCGGACGATGAAGTTGGAGTTCAGGCCACGGTTACGGCGGGCGATAACGACGCCTTCGTAAGCCTGAGCGCGCTTGCGGGTACCTTCAACCACGTTCACGTTGACAATCACGGTGTCGCCGGGGGCGAAGTCGGGAATGTTCTTGGCGAGACGCGCGATCTCTTCTTGCTCGAGTTGCTGGATCAGATCCATTTTTTGCTCCTGTAACCATCTTGCCGGCGCCATTGCCACGAGGGCGGATTGTAAAGCCCGGTAGAGGATGGGGTTTCAAACACGGTGACATCGGCCACCGCACGGTGCAGGTCCGTTGCCGGGCCCGCGGTACTGCATTTGCTACAAACCTTCATCGGGCTGCCTGCCCGCCTGCTGCAACACGCCTGAATTACGGCTGCGCCAGGCTGCCCAGAAACTTTTCATCGGCCTTGCTCAGCAAGCCCTGCTCGCGGGCCCTGACGATGAGGTCGGGACGCTTGCTCTGCGTGGCTTCCAGTGCCCGCTGCCGGCGCCATTTCTGGATCTCGGCATGGTGCCCGCCCAAGAGGATGGACGGCACCGGTTCACCTTCATAGACTTCCGGACGCGTGTAATGGGGCGAATCCAGCAATCCGTTGACGAAACTGTCTTCCACTGCCGAGGCACTGTCGTTGAGCGCACCCGGCAAGAGCCGAATCACTGCATCCATCAGCGCCATCGCCGGCAATTCACCGCCGGAGAGGACGAAGTCCCCGATGCTGATTTCCTCGTCCACGCACTTGTCGAGCAGACGCTGGTCAATTGCTTCATAGCGTCCGCACAGCAGCACCGCCCCGCTGTCCTGCGACAGCCGCACCACGCGCTCATGCGTCAGCGGTGCACCCTGCGGTGACAAATAGATCACACGCGGCCGGGCCAGGCCCAGCGCTTGCTGCCGCTGCTGCGCCGCCTCGATGGCAGCCTGCAGCGGCTTGGCCAGCATCACCATGCCGGGGCCGCCGCCATAGGGGCGGTCATCCACGGTGCGGTGATTGTCAGTGGTGAATTCACGCGGATTCCACAACTGCAAGCCCCAGCGCTGCTGCTCCAGCGCCCGGCGGGTAATGCCGGACTGCGTCAGCGCGGCGAACATCTCGGGAAACAGAGTGACGACATCAAACTGCATCACGCCTCCATTTCCTGGGTTCTTTTGAATCGTTTGAATCTGCTCACATCAGCGAGCCGGAAAAGAAAAAACTGACCTTGAAGGTCAGTAATCCTTGTCCCAGTCGACGATGATCTTTTTTTCGCTCTGCTGCACCGTCTTGACGAACTGGTCGACAAAGGGAATCAGCAGTTCGGGTGCCGCCGCGGATTTCTCCTTGGCACCCTTCTTCGGCTTTGCGTCGGCAGCGGGTTGCGGTTGCGGCTCGGGCGCAGTTTCCTGCACCGGGGCCTTCACCACCAGGATGGGATGGGCGCCGTTGTCCATCATGTCGGACACCACGCCCAAGGCTTCACCCTGGAGATTTTCCACTGCCGAGCCGATCAGATCGACCCAGTAGAATTCATTGTCATCCAGCGCCGGGAAGTGCTTGCGGGAGATGGAGACCACCGTTCCCTTCATGGCTTCGGCCGCATTGCGGTCCGCTACCCCGGTCAGGCGCGCAACGACATCGCCGCTGTGCCCCTTGGACTGCATGACATCGACATCCTGCTTGGGCTGGCCGGATTTCTCCAGCCACCAGGTCTTGGCATTCAACAAGGCATCTGCCTCGGAAGAATAAGGACGCACGCGAATCCAGCCCTGGATTCCGTAGGCTCCGGTCACATGGCCGACGGTCACGAGATCGTCGGGTGCGGAGAACCCCGCTTGGGCTTGATCAGTCATGAGTACACCAGACCTGTTCTTCATCCGGGCGTCAGCAAAACTGACGCGGAATCAGACAGGAAAACCTGTATTAAGCAGCAGCCTTGGAATCGGCTTGAGCGACCAGGCGAGCAACGGTCGGCGACAGTTGTGCGCCAACGCCTTGCCAGTGAGCCAGACGGTCAGCAGCGATACGCACGGTTTCTTCCTTGCCGGAAGCGACCGGGTTGTAGAAGCCGATGCGCTCGATGAAACGGCCATCGCGACGATTGCGCGAGTCGGTTGCAACGATGTTGTAGAAGGGGCGCTTCTTGGCGCCGCCACGAGCTAAACGAATAACGACCATAATGGTTCCAGTAAGAATACGGACACGGAAAAGCCGCAGATTATAACGGACTTCCGCCCACCCGGGCAAGTTGCTTGGTGCTTTTGTGCCATAGACCAACGCACAACGCCCTGCAAACTCCCCAAAACACGGCAAAAGTGATGTCTTTTGGCATCACTTTTGCCCCTCCTCCGGCCAGGACTGCCGCATGGCAGCTTGTCCTGACGGAAATCACCCTGCGCCAGGGGCTCGGCTATACTGCTGCCAGACCTGACCACAACACGGCCGCCAGCGTCATCTCTGGCGGCTTACAACAGAATAAAGAGACGCGCAGCATGCCCTTGCCTTCCGCCCCCCGCCACAAGAACAAGACCCTGACGACTTTCCTGGCCACCGTCTTCGGCAGCATCGGCCTGCACCGTTTCTATCTCCACGGCGGCCGTGACCGCTTCGGCTGGCTGCACATCCTGGCCATTCCCTTGTCGCTGGCCTTGATGGCGGCGCAGCCGGACGCACCTAAACTCTTCACCGGACTGCCCTTCGTGCTGTCGGCGCTGATTGCCTGCCTGGAAGCGCTGGTGCTCGGCCTCACGCCGGACGACAAATGGGATGCGCGCTACAACACCGGTAGCGGCAAGAACTCCGAATCACACTGGATCCTGGCACTGATCCTGGTCCTGACGGTGGGATTGGGGGCCATGGGCGTGATCGCCCTGCTGGCGCGCAGCTTCGACCTGCTCTTCACTGGCGGGGCCTTCGGCTGAGCTGCTGCCCTGCCCTCACGATCCCAATGAACAAGCCCGGAACATCGTCTACGATGTTCCGGGCTTTTGTTTGAGGCCGGGATCAGAACTGCTCTTCAGCCAGTGCCATCACCGCTGCACCGCCATCGACGATGGCCGTGCGATAGGCCAGCGCCTGCGGCAGGATCTGCTCGGCATAGAAACGCGCGGTCGCCAGCTTGGCTTCGTAGAACTTGCCGTCGCCCTCACCCGACTTCAGCTTGCCCGCCGCAATGGCCGCTGCACGCGCCATCTGCCAGCCGCCCAGCACCACGCCGGCCATCTTCAGATACGGGACGCTGCCCGCGAAGACCGCCTTGATATCGCTCTTGACGTTGGCCACCACATACCCGACCACCTGTTCCAGCGCATCGGCGGCTTCGGCCAGGCGCGCCGCGATGGGCTGCAGTTGCGCATCGCCCTGCAGTTCGGCCACGGTCTGGCGCACCTGGGCGATGATGCCCTTGGCAACAGCGCCGCCGTCACGCACGGTCTTGCGGCCCACCAGGTCATTGGCCTGGATGGCGGTCGTGCCTTCGTAGATCGGCAGGATGCGCGCATCGCGGTAATGCTGGGCCGCGCCGGTTTCCTCGATGAAGCCCATGCCGCCATGCACCTGCACGCCGGTGGAGGTCACATCGATGGACATCTCGGTGATCCAGCCCTTGACGATGGGCACCAGGTATTCGTAGAAGGCCTGGTTGGATTTGCGGGTGGCTTCGTCATCGCTGAAGTGTGCCGCATCCGACGTGGCCGCGGCCACGTAGGACAAGGCCCGCGCCGCCTCGATCTGGGCGCGCATGGACATCAGCATGCGGCGCACATCGGGCTGGTGGATGATGGCCACCGGACCGGGCGAGCCGGCCAGGTCGCGCGACTGGATGCGGTCGCGGGCATAGGACACGGCTTTCTGATAGGCACGTTCCGACACCGACAGCCCCTGGATGCCCACGGCGAAGCGCGCCGCATTCATCATGATGAACATGTATTCCAGGCCGCGATTCTCTTCGCCGACCAGGGTGCCGATGGCGCCGCCATGGTCGCCGAACTGCAGCACGGCGGTCGGGCTGGCCTTGATGCCCAGCTTGTGTTCGATGGAAACGCAGTGCACGTCATTGCGCGCGCCCAGCGACCCGTCGGCATTGACCAGGAACTTGGGCACGATGAACAGCGAAATGCCCTTCACGCCTTCAGGCGCATTGGGCGTGCGGGCCAGCACCAGATGGACGATGTTCTCGGCCATGTCGTGCTCGCCATAGGTGATGAAGATCTTGGTCCCGAAGAGCTTGAAGGTCCCGTCCCCCTCCGGCACGGCGCGGGTACGCACCAGTGCCAGGTCGGAGCCGGCCTGCGGCTCGGTCAGGTTCATGGTGCCGGTCCACTTGCCGGAGATGAAGTTGGCGATGAAGGTTTCCTTCTGCTGCTGCGTGCCGGCCGTCATCAGCGCTTCGATGGTGCCATCGGTCAACAGCGGGCACAGCGCGAAGGAGAGATTGGCCGAGTTCAGCATCTCGATGCAGGGCGTGGCCAGCAGCTTGGGCAGGCCTTGTCCGCCGAACTCCACGGGATGCTGCACGCCTTGCCAGCCGGCTTCACCAAACTGGCGGAAGGCTTCCTTGAAACCGGGGCTGGTGGTGACCTTGCCGTCGGCCCAGCTGCTGGGGGCCTTGTCGGCAGAATGGTTCAGCGGGGCGATCACTTCACTGCAGAAACGGGCGTTTTCTTCGAGAATGGCCTCGGCCGTTTCCGGCGTGGCGTCCTCGCAGCCCGGCAGCGCATTCACGGCTGCCAGACCGGCCAGTTCGTTCATGACGAACAACATATCCTTCACGGGCGCGGTGTAACTCATCTCCAACCTCCAATGCGGAACGCTCTGCCGGCGTTCCTTGCTTGCACGAAAACACCCCGGCCGGAGCCGGGGCGAATACTACAGTTCAGGACAGATCAGCCAAGCTGCTTGACCAGCTCGGGGACGACCTCGAAGAGGTCACCCACCAGGCCGTAATCGGCCACCGAGAAGATCGGCGCTTCCTCGTCCTTGTTGATGGCGACGATGACCTTGGAGTCCTTCATGCCGGCCAAGTGCTGGATCGCGCCGGAGATACCGACGGCGATATACAGCTGGGGCGCGACGATCTTGCCGGTCTGGCCGACCTGCCAGTCGTTGGGCACGAAGCCTGCGTCGACTGCGGCGCGGGAGGCGCCCATGGCGGCGTTGAGCTTGTCTGCCAGCGGCTCCAGGATCTTGAAGCTTTCCGCCGAACCCATGCCACGGCCACCGGAGACGATGATCTTGGCAGCGGTCAGTTCCGGACGATCCGACTTGGCCACTTCACGGCCCACGAAGCTGGACTTGCCCGAATCGGCCACGGCCGGGATGCTTTCCACGGCTGCCGAACCACCCTGCGCGGCCGGATCGAAACCGGTGGTACGCACGGTGATGACCTTGATCGGGTCGATCGACTGCACGGTGGCAATGGCGTTGCCGGCGTAGATGGGACGCTCGAAGGTATCGGCCGACTCCACCTTGGTGATGTCGGAAATCTGGCCCACGTCCAGCTTCGCAGCCACGCGCGGCAGGATGTTCTTGCCGTAGGCGGTGGCGGGGGCCAGGATGTGGCTGTAATCCTTGGCGATGGCCAGGACTTGCTCGGCCACGTTCTCGGCCAGGCCATCAGCGAATTGCGGGGCATCGGCCAGCAGCACCTTGGCGACGCCTGCCACTTGGGCGGCAGCATCAGCGGCGGCCTTGGCATTGGCACCTGCGACCAGGACGTGGACATCGCCACCGGCTTGCGCTGCGGCGGTGATGGTGTTGAGGGTGCTGCCCTTGAGGCTGGCGTTGTCGTGTTCAGCAATAACGAGTGCGGTCATGATCAGATCACCTTGGCTTCATTTTTCAGTTTGGCGACCAGGGTCGCGACATCCGGCACCTTCACGCCGGCGCTGCGCTTGGCAGGCTCGGTGACCTTCAGGGTCTTCACGCGCGGGGCCACGTCCACACCCAGCTCGTCGGGCTTGACGGTATCCAGCTGCTTCTTCTTGGCCTTCATGATGTTGGGCAGCGTGACGTAACGCGGCTCGTTCAGGCGCAGGTCGGTGGTGATGATGGCCGGCAGGGTCAGGGCCAGGGTTTCCAGGCCGCCGTCCACTTCACGGGTCACGGTGACCTTGCCCTCTTCCAGCACGACCTTGGAGGCGAAGGTGGCTTGCGGCCAGCCCAGCAGCGCCGCCAGCATCTGGCCGGTCTGGTTGCAGTCGTCGTCGATGGCCTGCTTGCCCAGGATGATCAGCTGCGGCTGCTCCTTCTCGGCCAGGGCCTTGAGGATCTTGGCCACGGCCAGCGGTTGCAGTTCGACATCGGCCGCCACTTCGGCCAGGATGCCGCGATCGGCACCAATGGCCATGGCGGTGCGCAGGGTTTCCTGGCACTGGGTCACGCCGGCGGAGACGGCGATCACTTCGGTGACCTTGCCGCCTTCTTTCAGGCGCACGGCTTCTTCCACCGCGATTTCGTCAAACGGGTTCATCGACATCTTGACGTTGGCGATATCGACGCCGCTGCCGTCGCTCTTGACGCGCACCTTGACGTTGTAATCCACGACGCGCTTGACTGGTACTAATACTTTCATCGCATGGCCCTTGCAAAAAGGAATTGACGTAAACGTAAACTTCCGCAGGATTATAAAAGCAAAACGGGGTGCCTACCGGTTTTTAGCACGATCGTTCTTTTTAATGTTCGCAGCATACACCAAAGATTCACGTGAGCGGAAGAGGAAATGAAGAGAAGCTGAAAAAAACTTCATGCAGCGGAATTGAAGCGCGGCCTGCCCGCAGGCAACACCGCGCTGTTCAGACCGCCAGGTGGGGGACCGGTTCGCCGCGCAGGCCCGCCAGCAGGTTGGAGACGGCCAGCTCGGCCATGGCCAGCCGGGTTTCATGGGTGGCCGAACCGATGTGGGGCAAGGCCACCACGTTGGGAAGTTGCAGCAAGGGCGATTCGGCGGGCAGCGGCTCGACTTCGAACACATCCAGGCCGGCACCGTAAATGGTCTTGTCCTGCAGGGCCGCGACCAGCGCCGCCTCATCGACGATGCGCCCGCGCGAGGCATTGATGAAGATGGCACTGCGCTTCATGAGCGCGAATTCGCGTGCGCCGATCAGGCGTTCGGTATCGGCGTTCAGGGGCAGCATGACGCAGACGAAGTCCGCCTGGGCCAGCAATTCGTCCTGGCTGACGTAGCGCGCATCGAGTTCGCGCTCGGCCTCGGGATCGGGGCGGCGGTTGTGATACAGGATCGGCATGCCAAAACCATGATGCGCCCGCCGCGCCACCGCAGAGCCGATGCGGCCCATGCCGATCAGGCCCAGCGTCTTGCCGTGTACGTTCACGCCGAACTGGGCCTCACCGATGCTGCCCTTCCAGCGTCCGGCCTTGACGTATTCGGCCAGTTCCACCACGCGGCGCGCGGTGGAGAGGACCAAGGCAAAGATGGTGTCGGCAGTGGCTTCGGTGAGCACACCGGGCGTATGCGCCAGCATCAGCCCGCGCTGGCGAAAATAATCCAGGTCGAAATTGTCCACGCCCACCGAGATGGTGGAGGCGATCCTGAGTTGCGGCGCGCCCTCCAGCATGTCGTTGGTGATGGGCAGGCTTGCGCCGATCATGCCGTGGGCAGTCTTCAGTGCCGCGAGGAAATCGGCGCGGTTGTCTTGCGTAATACGGTCGAAGAGCGTTACGTCGCATTCTGCCTGCAGGCGCTGCAGCAGGTGCTCGGGCAATTTTTTGTAGACGACTACGTGGGGCTTCATGGCGATTCCTGTGAGAGTCAAATCAGGCCGAGGCCGCCTCCAGCTCGGCCCGGGTGGGCAAGCCTTCCATGTCGCCCACCACCTGGATGGCGAACGCCCCGATGCGGTTGCCGCGCATGACGGCCTCGGGTACCGGCAAGCCTTCCAGCATGCCGCTGATGACACCCACTGCGAAGCCATCCCCGGCGCCCACGGTATCGACCACTTCCTTCACCGGCACGCCAGCCACCCTGCCCTCGCCTTCACTGTTGCGCCAGTAAGCGCCTTCAGCGCCCAGCTTGATGACCACCATCTTCACACCGCGCTCCAGGTAGAAGCCGGCAATGGCGTGCGGATCTTCATATCCGGTCAGAAGCGTCCCCTCCGACAATCCCGGCAGCACCCAGTCCGCCTTGAAGGCCAGCGCATTCAACTGCTGTGCCATGACTTCGCGCGAGGGCCACAGCATCGGCCGCAGGTTGGGGTCGAAGGAAATCGTCTTGCCCTGCGCCCGCATGAACTCCATGGCGTGATGAGCAAAGGCCATC
>NZ_DBIC01000377.1:0-11735 GCF_002296545.1 Herbaspirillum sp. UBA812
CCTGACGCTGGAACACAAGCCGCAGCGCGAGATCTTCTCCCAGCACGGTTTCTTCCTGCACAACCTGTTCAAGCAGGTGATCTTCGCGGACAAGCAGCTGGTGGCGCAGTACACCAGCCGCAACAAGATCCGCATGCGCTACGTCACCTTCTTCGCGGCGGTGACCGTATTGGGGGCATTGCTGGGCGGCTGGAGCTGGTCCTACATGGGCAATCGCCAGCTGGTGGCCAATGTGCAGGCCGACATGGACAAGGCCGTCAAGCTGCAGGAAAAGCGCCTGGACCTGCAATCGCGCTTCGAAGCGCTGGAGATCCTGCAGGATCGCATCGAGCAGCTGGATCGCTATCGTTCCAGCCGCCCGATCTCGGTGGGCCTGGGGCTGTACCAGGGCGATCTGCTGGAGCGCAAGCTGCGTGAGGAATACTTTGCCGGCATCAAGGAAATCATGTTGAAGCCGGTGTCCTCCAACATCGAAACCTACCTGATGGAAGTCAACGCCAATTCCGGCAAGCTGGAACCGATGGCCAAGCCGCCACAAGCCGGAGGCGTGACGACGGTGGCCGACAATGCGGCCCAGGCGGCCAATGCCCTGCGCACCTACAAGGACAGCTCGGCCACCAGCGTGGAAGATGCCTACAACGCGCTCAAGACCTACCTGATGCTGTCGGACAAGTCGCGCGCCGAGTCCAGCCATCTGAGCGACCAGATCACCCGCTTCTGGCGCGGCTGGCTGGAGACCAACCGCGGCACCATGCCGCGCGAACAGATGATCCGCAGCGCCGAACGCCTGATCAGCTTCTCGCTGGAGCAGATCAATGATCCGTCCTGGCCGACCGTGGAAAGCAAGCTGACCCTGGTCGACCAGACCCGCGAAAACCTGCGCCGCGTGGTGCGTGGCATGCCGGCACGCGAACGCGTGTATGCCGATGTGAAGGCACGCGCCGCCACCCGCTTCGCTTCCATGACCGTGGCCCGCATCGTCGGCGACAAGGACAAGGAACTGGTCATGGGCAGCTACGCCATCCCCGGCACCTTCACCCGCGATGCATGGGAGAAGTTCGTGCAGGATGCCTTCAAGGAAGCCGCCAACAAGGAATTGCAGAGCGCCGACTGGGTGCTCAAGACCTCCACCAAGGATGACCTGACGCTGGAAGGCAGTCCCGAGCAGATCCAGAAGGCGCTGGTGTCCCAGTACAAGACCGAATATGCACGCGAGTGGCAGAAATTCCTGCAGGGCGTGAGCATCGTCGAACTGCGCAACCTGGACGACGCCACCAATGCCATGAACCGTCTGGGCGACCCGCTGACCTCGCCGCTCAACAAGGTGATCAACACCGTCTACGACGAAACCTCGTGGGACAACCCGTCCCTGGTCGATGCCGGTCTGGCCAACGCCAGCAAGGGCTTCATGGGCTGGTTCAAGGAAACCATCCTGCGCCGCTCGCCGGCCCCGGTACCGACCCAGCTCAATACCGACGGCAGCACCGCCATCCCGATGGGACCGGTGGGGCGCGAATTCGCCGGCGTGGCACGCCTGGTGGTGAGCAAGGACAAGGGCAATTCGCTCATGCGCGGCTACATGGAGAATCTCTCCAAGCTGCGTACCCGCCTGAACACCATCAAGAACCAGGGCGACACCGGCCCCGGTGCCAAGCAGCTGATGCAGCAGACGCTGGAAGGCAATGGCTCGGAACTGTCGGACTCGCTCAAGTTCGTCGATGAAGAGATGCTGCCCGGCCTGAACGACCAGCAGAAGACCACGCTGCGCCCGTTGCTGGTCCGTCCGCTGGTGCAGGGCTTCAATGCACTGGTGCGTCCGACCGAAGGCGAAGTCAACAAGATCTGGCGTGCTCAGGTGTACGAACCGTTCCAGAACAACCTGGCCGCCAAGTATCCGTTCTCGCCCAATTCCAAGATCGAAGCCAACAGCGGCGAGATCGGAACGGTGTTTGGCGAGAACGGTGCGATCTCCAAGTTCGTGACCACGGCCATGGGTCCGCTGGTGGTGCGCCGGGGCGATACGCTGTCGCCGCGCAAGTGGGCCGACATGGGCATCACCCTGTCGCCGGCCATCACCACCAGCTTCGCCGACTGGATCAGCGCGCCGGGCGGTGCTGGTGCGGGCGGCGGTGCTGCAGAAGCGCAGACTGTGTTCCAGATCCAGCCCCAGCCGGCACCGGGCGCGCTGGAATACACCATCGAGATCGATGGCCAGCAACTGCGCTACCGCAACACCCAGGCGCAGTGGACCAACTTCGTGTGGCCCAATCCGCAAGGCGCTCCGGGTGCCAAGGTGACGGCCGTGACCTATGACGGCCGCACGGTGGAAGTGGCCAACCAGCCCGGACGCTTCGGCCTGGAACGCCTGATCAACACGGCCCAGCGCAAGCGCAAGGACAACGGCGCTTTCGAGCTGTCGTGGACCAATGACGGTGTGACGGTGGTGGTGAACCTCAAGATCATCAGCAGCGCCGAAGTCTCCGGCAACAGCAACGGTGCCGCCCGCGGCACGGCCGCTCTGCGTGGCCTGAAGCTGCCGGAAACCATCGCTGGCGGCGCACCGGAAGCGCCGACGCCTGCCCCGGCGCAGGTCCCGACGCCAGCGCCGGCCACTGCGCCCTCTGGCGCACCGGCAGCGCAAGTGCAATCGCAAACTCAATCCATGACTACAGGGGCTAAGCAATGAGTGCAACCGGCACCCCCATCAAGATCGGCTATTTCGGCAAGATTCCTGCGCGCGGGGATTTCATCAAGGCCACTGACAACGCCGCCCTGATCACGCTGCTGGACAACTGGCTGGCGCAGACCATGGAGCTGCTGTCGCGCGATGCGCGCTGGAAGATCATCTACGACGGCGTCAAGCCGCTGCACTTCGTGGTCATGGGACCACGCAGCCGGCGTGCCGTGGCGGGCCACCTGCGTGCCAGCGGCGACCAGTCGCAGCGACGCTTCCCGTTCATTTCGATGAGCGCCTTCGATATCGAAGACCCGGTCGCTTTCGTCAGCAACAGTCCGCTGATCCTCTCGCGTCTCTGGTCGCGGCTGGAATCGCTCACGCAAGGCGTACTGACGGCACCCGATCCGGCCCAGCCGCTGCAGACCCTGGCCTCGACCACGCTGGAACTGGACATCAACAGCGCCGGCTACACGGCGGCCTTTGCCGACTTCCTGGATCTGCAGACCACGGGCTCGCTGCAACAGATGCTGGCCGAGGCCGGCTTCACCGGCAATCTGCGCCAGTTGTTGCTGGCGCTGGGACTGCTGCTGCAGCCGGTCATGGCCAGCACCTCCAGCCGTCTGGACAAGAACCTGATCCTGCCACTGCCGCGCGACCCGATGTATCGCAGCCTGGTGGCCAGTTTCTGGATGCACCTGATCACGCCCTTCCTCACCCGGGCCGATTTCGAGCTGGCGCTGTTCCTGACGCGGCTGGATGATCAGCCGGCCATGTTCCTCGGCTTTTCGGGCGCTTCGCCGCGCACCTTGCATTCGGTGATGGACATCCAGGCCGGTGCCGAGCACAACATCCCCTTCGACGATGCCGACTGGGTGGAAGAACATGTGGGCAGCGACTACGGCATCCAGAAACTGTCCAGCTACCTGGCCCATCCCGACCTCTCGCTGACCTCGGCCCTCGCCTCATTCCGCGAAGCTTTCATCGGAGCCTGAATCTTGAAGACGAACATTCTTTCCCAAACCCGCCGGCTGGCACTGTTGAGCGCGGCCTGGTTCGCCTGCTCAGTCGTTCATGCACAGAACGTTGCGCCGCCGGTCGCCACGCCCGCACCGGGCCAGGTACTGGTGACCGGCACCGTCCCCGATGAAGCCAGCAAGGCTGCCGCGCTGGCGCGCCTGCGCGAAGTCTATGGCGCTGACCGCGTGGTGGATCAGATTGCGGTCGGCCAGGTGGTGCTGCCGGCCAACTGGAACAATCACGTGCAGAAGCTGATTTCGCCCAACCTCAAGGCAGTCAGCCGTGGCCAGCTCAAGATCGATGGCACCAGCGTCAGCATTTCGGGCGAAGTGTCCAATGAGGCGCAGCGTCAGCAGATTGCCAGTGACATGGCCAGCAGCCTCAATTCTTCCTATACCGTGAACAACGGCTTGCGGGTTTCCACTTCGGAACAGGGTCTGCTGGACAACGCCCTGGCCAACCGGGTGGTGGCCTTCGAAAGCGGACAGGCCACCCTGACGCCCGAAGGCAAACGCATCCTCGACGAGATCGCTGCGACCATGCTCAAGCTCAAGGGCCGGCACGTCGAGATCATCGGCAACACCGACAATGAAGGCCTGCGCGCCAGCAACATCTCGCTGTCGCTGGCCCGGGCTGATGCGGTCAAGGCCTACCTGAGTGCCAAGGGGGTCGATGAAAGTCTGCTGACGACCTCGGGCCAGGGTCCGGATCGTCCGGTCGCTTCCAACAATACGGCTGAAGGGCGTGCCAAGAATCGACGGATCGAATTCCGTATTGCCAAGTAAGACAAGACGCGGGCAAATCTCGCCCGGCATGAAAAAAAAGGAACCGCTTGTTTTGCGGTTCCTTTTTTCTTTGGGCGCGTCGCCAGGCGATGTTCAGTCCTGTGGCGGCGGTTGCAATCCCAGCAGTTCTTCGACGTGGGACAGTGCGGCGTTGTCTTTGATGACGGTTTTGAGCCAGGCGTGCAAGGGCATCTCACCCCATTGTGCGGCCTTGTCGGCCAGGTGCGCGACCGGGCTGTGGGGCTCGGTGCGGCGGAAGAACTCTGCCACGGCGCGCAGTTGGGCAATGGCTTCGGCACGCGTGCGGATCGGTCCCTGATGCTGGACCGGCGCTGCAACAGGGCTGCCTTGCTCACTCAATTGCGCGGCCACGGCAGCCGTATTTTCATCGGCCACGGCGATCTCTGCAGGAGCTACCGAACGCAGGCCGGTATCTGCTGCGAAGCGGGCGATGGTGTCGTGAACCAGGGTGATCGCCTCGCGGGCGGAGGAGAAGCCGGGACCATCGACACCGAGGCGCTGATCCACGGATTTTTCCAGTTGTTCCAAGCATTGCAGGCAGTACTGGGTATCGGCCAGCATGGCTTCATAGAAGGCATGTGAGCTGCGCTTGCGGGCCGATTCCATGACGGCCAGCTTGATGCCCTCTTCCGGCTGGCCGCCTTCGTTGGCGATCCGTTCAGCATTGGCCGCGCGGGTGCGGGCGGCGTCGAAGTCGAGCAGCGAGAAGGCGCTTCCACGGCCTTCGGTCAGGGGGATTTCGCGCGACATCTGCACCGAGCGCGACAGCAGCCAGGTCAGGTTGCCGACACGGCGGTCGTGGTCGCCGTCTTCCGACAGCGGATAGAGATGATCCCAGAACTGGTCGAACAGCCCGGCCACCAGCAGGAACCCATCCCCCAGACCGCGCAGGCCGCGCGTCTTGCAGGCGGCTTCGCTGTACCAGACGGCCAGGCGCAGGTCCTTGCTGCGGGTTTCGATGAGCTGGGCGCAGCGCTGCTCGACGAAGATCCAGTCGGCTTCCTTGATGTCGGTGACCCATTCGCCCTGGTCCAGGGTCGGATCATCGAAGCGGCGCGCCTCGGCAATGGCGTCCAGGTCGGCGGTGAAGGAGAGGTCTTCGCCACCGGGATGGTTGTCATTGATGGGCTTGAGCAGCGGGTCGACGGCAGAGGTGGGTGGCTTGACGCCGAGCAAGGATTTCAGGGTGGGCAGTTTCATGGTCGATGCGATCCCGATCAGTTATTTTCTTGTCATGATGATCCCCGTTGTTTCAGCATGCGCGTGCTGGAAGTGACGGGCCTTGGAGGGGGTTGGACAAGGGTTGGGGGCGGGTGTTCGCGGGGACGAGGCAATAAACGAAAAATTGTGCGGGACGATGAGCAGAGAGAGACAATCTCAAATGCTCCTGCCCCCCATGCTGATCATTGCGAGAGGAGCCGCGTGAAATCAAAATCGCGACCGAAGTCTGCCTGCAGGTCTGGTAAATCCTCGTACCAATGTTGATTGATCGGATTAAAACGGGAACGGGTGCGGCTCATCTACAACTCCTCACCCACAACTGTTCCTCTAGGCTAGACATTTCTTCGCCGTCTAACCGGTCAATCAGGACTCTTCAGATTCCCAAACAGGCCTCTACAGAACCTTAGTTGTCCAAAGAACGATGGCTCAATTTTTCACAGCGATCCCATCAATCCAAGCCTTCCGGCCAACTTGACTCTGGAGCACACCTCATTGCAACGTAGTAGCACAGCCCTAACGGCAGCCAAATCCAGAAGAACCAGATCATCAGAAACGCGAGAATCAACTCTACCGCGCCCATATGGTGACGATAGCACCGCCCTTCTTCTCCCGGAGCGAGATAGGGGATGTAGAAGAACAGGCTATTCAACAAGGAAATCCGCCGCTCACGCACATGTAGCGTCGGCAGATTGGATGGGCCTTGCTCCATGTACCTTCGCACATAGGACCAGATAGACTCCAAGCCTTGGGTTGCAATGTCGTTACCTCTGAGGGTGATCCGCTCAAGCACCTCCGTGGTTCCTGGTCGGCAAACTACCAATACCAAGGCGTATCTCACCATATAGACCTTGCCGTTGAATCCGGCCTGTTTGGTCAACTCGGCCTCGATGTCCGTCCAGTCGAAAGTCTTCAGCAGAAGTTTTCGGTGTGCGAAAGGGTTGAGACTGAGGCTGAAATCCTGTACGTGAATCTTTCCAGCACGACGGTCAAAACGTACAGGAAGATCACGTGGAATTCGACAGTCCAGCCAGATCAGGAACAGGCTGTAGCCGGCGAGGGCGAGGTTCTGAATCGTCAAGATCGTTATCACCAATGCAGATCTCGGGGGCGTGAAGATAGACGTGAAGACATGTGGCGCGAACCAGCACAGTATCAGCAAGACCGCCATTCCGATAAAAATGAAACCGCCTCGCAGAGTGGAGGATGCGCGAGAAATATCCAGTTTATCTTGATCGACACCGATCACATCCTCTTGCAAAGCCATGACAGAAACTTCTTCCTCCGCCATCGCCGCTCGGGCCGGGAGGTCCTCATACCAGAGGGAATTCGGTGGATTAAACCGCGATGTACTCATGAAAGAATTTTCTGTTATCCACGCCGACTCTCTTCATCCACTTCTGCAGGCCAACACGGCTCTGGAGCACACTTCATTGCAACGTAATGGCAAAGCCCAAGAGGCAGCCAGATCCAGAAAAACCAGATCGTCAGAAAAATGATCGAGTAATCCAGCCACCGCATCTTGCTACGGAAGCGCCGGCCCTCCTCGGTTGGGGAAAGGTAGGGCATGAAATGAAACAGGCTCTTGACGAAGCCGACACTCTGCTCACGTGTCATCAGCGCTGGAATACGGGACGGGCCGTAGGCCATGAACCGGCGGACATAGGACCACAATTGATACAGGGTCTCGGCACCAACGTCATTACCCTTGAGTGAAATACGGTCAATGACCTCGTTGGTTGCTGGTTTACAGATCACCAGCACCAACTCATGCCGAACGGAGTAAGTCTTCCCGGTAAATACTGAAGACTTGGCAATCTCCGCCTCGATCTGATCCCAATCATAGATCTTGATTTCCGTTCGCCAGCGCTTAAGACGTTGCAATGACGCCGTAAATTCGTAGACGTATATTTTTCTGGTGTTTCGATTAAATCGTACCGGCGTATCTCTCGGAAGAAGACAATCATAAAGAGCGAACAATCCCACTGCTATGATTCCGCCCGCCAGCATTACGCAATAAAAGAGTCCAAGCAAAGGCGCGAGACTGAAAAAGTCGCCCCACCGATGGATCAAGAAAGGAATAAAGAATCCGAAGGAAATTAAAAAAAATGATATACCGATCAGGACGCCAAGCCCCCTGATGACAGACGATGTGCGTGAAATTTCCAGGTAATTTTCATCGACGTGATTCAGATCCTCATCAAGGAGCGGACTATCCAAGCGCTCATTAAAGTCAATTCCTGAATCGCGCTTAGGGAGGTCCTCATACCAAAGAGGATTTTTCGGATTAAATCGGCTTGTATTACTTGTTGTCACACTTCCTCCGCTACCAACGTACTAGCCAGGCAATCCTCACTATTGGTGGCATCAGGAAAGAAATTGAATGTGATCACGGCACTTTTCAGTCGTCATTTTTTAATCTGTTTAAGGTGACTTGCCAACGTGGTATCTGGTTGACATGCCCCAGAAGATACGAAGAATCGAATTCGCACAACGATCTCATGCAGATGGCGAAGACTCTCAGTCAATATCGAAAATAGAAGGTTCCATACTCCCCGGGATCACCGTCTTTTCTCTTTTCTTTTGATGACTTCTTTAAGTCAATTCGTGATGGATTTCCCCAGCCCAACGCTGCAAAAACACGTTCTGCGACGCGCGCAAATGGTAATAATTTAAATCCCATGTTGATAGTGAATGCTGAGAAGAAAATGATCAAAAAGGCCAATATGTAGTAATTAGTCATATCCAGAAATATTTCTGCAGTAAACCCCAGGACGAATCCCAGACAAGTAAAAACAACTATAGAAATCAGGAAAACAACCCATATCAGCCATGCATTCAACACTGATCTCCAGTGCGCCAAAACACCACGACTACAATGCGGATAAAGAGCAATCATCCTGTCGGAAGGCCGTGCTATCGCGACCAACTCTTTTCCATTAATTGTTCGGCGATAAATGACATCAGCCATATCCCCTTCTGCAAAGGGGCTTCTCCACACCCACCCTTTGTACTTTTCTCCATCAATGTCAAATGAAAGATAATCTGCCACCTCTTCAATATTAGAGGCATTCGCCATCTGGGATGTCGCTACGCCACCCATGCCAGCAAAGGCGTTTGCTACGGCAGACATCTCCATTACACGTTGATCGTTTCTTGTAAGTACGAAGCTAGCCTCAGCTCGGGTACATTCGTAATTTTTAATGACACCGCTTACCATAAGCAGGTCTTCATCAGTTTTCATTCTTAAAAAAGAAGTCATTAAAGTACCCCAATCTCAATAAGCGATTTTTCAAGCTCTTTTCGCTGTACAGATATTTCACCGTATGCAGAATTTGCCGTTCTTTTTATACCGAATAAGGAAAGTGAAGACTAGGTTTCGAGCGCGTCATCGATAATTACAAGAAAATTTTTGCGCACCGAAGGATAGCTCATGCAAAAGTCAAGCTCAGAATTATCAATGATGAGCTTGTGACGCAAGAAAAAGGGGACGCAGGCTCTCTCACCTGACGTCGACTCCCTGTTATGTCACCGACCGCATTTCTGGTCTTCTGGCTGATAGATTCCAATAGAAAGGAACCTGGCCGTCATCAATTTGTCTCAGGCAGACTGTATTGATTAGCAATCACCATCCTTGCTGCCCCATCATCATCCTCATCTGCAGAGAGCGATAGCGATGTCCGATAACGAAAAGCCGGTGCCCGCTGGCAAAGCAAAAACAAATACCCAGCATGACAGCAAAGTAGACGTCCACTATAACGCGACGGAACTCTACTTCCGCCCCGAGACGGGCGAGTTGCTGCTTGTCCCCAGGTCGGAGGCGCTGGCGTTCGAGAACCATGGCAAAGCCATGTGCAAGGCGGTCGACGACTTCCAGCAGGCAAATATCGGACTGAGCCAGGCGATCGCCGCTTTTGGAAACTTCAAAGGTTCCGATCCTATTGCGAAGGCCAACGCAGAAAAGGCCGTGACCAACGCCGAACAGCAAGTCAAGAAAGCCAACGACGCCCTTCGAGAGAAGATCAGCAAGCTGACTGACATCAGCAATGGCGGAACGGCCATCGTCGAACTGATCCCCATTCGGCAGTTGAAGGGCGACGGGCGAGGCAGTCGTACGCCGTCAGGGCAGCGTCAGGCGCAGTACGGCCGGAAGATGACCTATGTCGTCCCAGAACGAATCAAGCCGCACTGGCGCACCTACTCACTGACGTCAAAGAAAGATACCCAATCCGGCCACAAGAGCGCACTGAAGAAAGACGCCAACGGTAAATACAAGATCGACAAGGAAAAGCTGACCGAACAGCTCCGCACCATCAAGCCCAAGATCAAGGCCGATTTTTACAATTTCGACGAACATGCCGTCACTGGCGTATTGGGTGATTGGGCAGAAAAATGGAACGCCAACCTGAAGGTGTCCTATGCAAGCAACCATGTCGACCTTTCAGGGCAGGCACAGCTGATGCGATACATGGCGGGGGTGGGCGCTTCGACGGAATGGGAACCCACTGAGGGCAAGATTGGGCTGAAGGCAGAAGCGAAGGCAGATTTCGCGCTTGCTGAAGCAAAGGGGGCGATGAAGCTCTTCGCGCCTCATCGCTTGGGATGGGTGTGGCAGTTCAGTGCCAGCGACGGCAAGACCTATCCGCTAGGTGCAGTTCGAGCAGAGTTCGGCATCTCTCTGTCCGGAATCGTGGGTGCGAGCGCCGTGGCAGAACTGGGCTGCGAACTCAAGATAGAGCCAAAGAAAATCGGGCTTCGCGGAGTTCCACCGCCAAATCGCAGGCTCTTCTCGGTGAACGATGAAGGAGTCCAGATAGCTGGACGTGACACTGAAATCACGCCCGCCAAAGCAGAACTGGGCGTTTTTGCCGGGGCTAAAGCTGACGCCGATGTCAGCGGTGCTATTCAATGGCTTAACCCTGAAGACAAAGCGCAAAAATTCAAGGATTTCGCAAAGATCGCCCCGGGCGTCAGTGCCATGGCGGGCGCGGGTATCAGCGCCAAGCTGGAATTGACCTACATTGATGGCAAATTTCGTTTCCTCATGTCAGCCAGCCTCTGCGTCGGTGTAGGGGCAAAAGGAAAGATCAAGTTCGAAGTCGACGCCCGGCTGATAGGCGAATTCATGGTCTGGGTCTTCTATCAGCTTTATCACGCCAATTATGAAGTGTTGGCATTCATCCGCAGGGAAGCATTTGCGGCAATCACGGATATCCAGTTCCTCGTGATCCAAAGCGGCCAGAACGCAGCCAAATTCCTATTGGATGATTTGACCCAAATCCAGGCCTATGTCGATGCCGTGATAAAAAATTTCGAAGCCTCGGAACGCCGAAATGCATTGGCGGCCAATGTGCTGAGCAATCCCAAGATGCTCAGAATCTCGACGCCCGAAGCAAAAGGCATGCTTCTCTACCAGCTAACGCGGCACGGCAAGGCAGATTGGCTGGACAACGGCAATTACATCGGCTTGGATGCTTACCACCAGCGGAAAAAAGCCGTCCTGTTGATTTTGAGCTGGACCCAGACGCTGGCAGATTTCCAGAATGTGCTGCAACACCTTACCGCCCGTGGCAGCAAGACAACCGAAGACACTCGCTCGCATCTCAAGCGTTTTCTGCAATTGGGGGTGAACGATATGGATGACGAACTGGACACCATCGAGCGTCGCTTGAAGCGTCAACCCTCACGCGGCTATGCGGTGGCCATGAATGACTCGCCGCGCTACGACTTTTTGCGTGGAGACAATCCCAATTTCACCATGCTGGCTCAGGTTGAGCCGATCAACCAGATCGACCCGATGCATATCGGACCGGATGAAGACAAGACCATGTACGCCTGATGCCCCCGGCATCGTCCGGTCGTGCTGTTGCCGACGATGATATGCGGACGATCAACGCGCAGTCATCGGTTTTATTGTGCCAACCCAGCGCAGCGGAAACTATAGCCAGCCACAGGAGGCTTGAAGCCGCTTTCCTTCCACAATTTGGTCATTTTTTCGTCGATACCGTCGGCCCGTC
>NZ_DBIC01000398.1:0-3506 GCF_002296545.1 Herbaspirillum sp. UBA812
AGTTCACGCCCGCCACCAGCACCAGGCTGAACAAGGGGCCCGACAGCAGGAACAGCACCAGCCCGCGTCCCCAGCCGACACCGCAGGCCTGCCAGAGCCCGCGCCGCCAGGCAAAGGGCAGGATCAGCAGGCCGCTGGTGAGAAAGCGCATCAAGGTCGCATCCAGCGGCGTGAGCCCTTGCTGCAAGCCGTAGCGCGAGATCACGGGCTGCACGCCCCAGATGAGCGCGACCAGAATGCCGGAGAGGAGGGGAGGAGGCATGGCGAAATCGTTGGATGAAAACCGTACAGTAGGGCAGGGCCGGTTGACTGACTTTCGTACTTGGGTCAAGAATGTTTGAATTTACGCCAAGCTGCGAGGCGAGCTTCGTGGTGGCGGAGTTTCCATCATTGGTGCGTCATCTTTGCATGTACGCCAAGCGAGACCAGACCATGCGCAAGCCTTCTCCCTCCCGTTCCCCGCTGCCTATCGACCGGGTGGACCGCATCGCGCGCCCGGTGGTAGCCGCCGGCGCCGATTACGCGCGCGATTCGCTGCAGGCCTGGCACAGCCATCGCCGGGCGCAGTTGCTGTTCGGGCTGGGGGGATTGATGCAGGTGGTCACGCAGGATGGGGCCTGGGTGGTGCCGCCGCAGCACGCGGTGTGGATTCCTTCCGGGCGCGAGCACCAGAGCCGCATGCTCTTGCCGGTGACTACCTGCAGCGCCTTCGTCGAGCCCGAACATGCGCCGCGCGCCGCGCGGACCTGCCAGGTGCTGGAGGTGCATCCGCTGCTGCGCGAGCTGCTGATCGAAGCCACCCGCATCGATCCGCATTACGCACCCGATAGCCGGGAGGAGGCTTTGATGCACCTGCTGCTCAAGGAGATCGCCCGCGCCCGCGAGATTCCCATGTACGTGCCGCTGCCGCAGGAGGAGAAGCTGGGGGCGCTGTGTCGCGACTTCATGCGATCGCCCTCGATCCGCGCGCGCCCGGCCGAGTGGGCCGAACAATTGCACATGAGCGAGCGCAGCTTCACCCGCAGATTCCTGGCGCAGACCGGGATGGGCTTCCAGCAATGGCGGCTGCGCGCCTGCATCGTCAATGCGATCTCGCGGCTGGCGCTGGGACACTCGGTGACGGCGATTGCCTATGATCTCGGCTACGAACAGCCGGCAACCTTCTCGACCATGTTCAAGCGGATGACGGGATATGTCCCCTCATCGCATCCGGCCGTGCGCGCATAAAAAAGGCCGGAGCATTTCACTCCGGCCAACCATTCTGCGAGGGATGCAGAAGAGACTATCGATACGCGATGGGGCGATCAGGCCCCTGCCAGGCGCGGCGTCTGCACGGTGCTGCCCGAGGCCATGTAGCGCGCCACCGACAGGTCTTCATGGGCGATGGCAGGGCGGCGTCCCGAGATCAGGTCGGCCAGCAGCTGGCCCGAACCGCAGGACATGGTCCAGCCCAACGTGCCGTGACCGGTGTTGATGTACAGGTTCGAGACCGGGGTGGCACCGACCACGGGCGTGCCGTCCGGGGTCATCGGGCGCAGGCCGGTCCAGAAGCTGGCTTGCTTCGTGTCGCCTGCACCGGGGAACAGATCGTTGACCACCAGTTCCAGCGTGGCGCGGCGCTTGGCCTTGAGGGCCGTGTCATAGCCGACGATCTCGGCCATGCCGCCGACGCGGATGCGGTCATCGAAGCGGGTGACGGCGATCTTGTAGGTCTCGTCGAGAATGGTGGAGACCGGTGCGGCCGAGGCATCGGTGATCGGTACGGTGATCGAGTAACCCTTGAGCGGATACACCGGAATGCCCGGCAGGCCGGGGATGTCGCGCAGCAGTTGCGGCGAGTAGGAGCCGAGGGCGACCACGTAGCTGTCGGCCTGCACCAGTTCCTTGCCGCAGACCACGCCGGCGATCTTGCCACCGGCCATGGTGAGGGCGTCGATCGAGACGCCATAACGGAATTTCACGCCCAGTTGCTCGGCCATCTTGGCCAGGCGGGTGGTGAAGAGCTGGCAGTCGCCAGTTTCGTCATTGGGCAGGCGCAGGCCGCCGGTGAGCTTGCCGCGCACCTTCTCCAGCGCCGGTTCGGCACCGCCCAGTTGTTCCGGGGTCAGCAGTTCGAAGGGGACGCCGGCTTCCTGCAGCACGGCGATGTCCTTGGCGGCACCCTCGAGCTGTTCCTGCGAGCGGAACAGTTGCAGCGTGCCTTGCTGACGGCCTTCATAGGGGATGCCGACATCGGCGCGCAGGTCGCGCAGGCAGTCGCGGCTGTATTCGGCCAGGCGCACCATGCGTTCCTTGTTGACGGCGTAGCTTTCGGCATTGCAGTTGCGCAGCATCTGCCACATCCAGCGCAACTGGTTGAGCGTACCGTCCGGGCGGATGGCCAGCGGGGCATGTTCCTGGAACATCCACTTGATGGCCTTCAGGGGAATGCCGGGCGCGGCCCAGGGCGAGGCATAGCCGGGAGAGATCTGGCCGGCATTGCCGAAGGAGGTTTCCAGCGCGGGGCCGGGCTGGCGGTCCAGCACGGTCACATCGTGACCGGCCCTGGCCAGATACCAGGCGCTGGTGACCCCGATGACACCGCTTCCAAGAATGACGACGCGCATGCTGAACTCCCCGTTTCGTTGATGCCGCTGCAAAAGGCTTGTGGATTAGAAGATTCAGCTATCATATGGGCGAATAAATAGTATTTGTTTTCATATTTCTAGCTAATTTCATGAAAGTTTCATGAAAATCGCGCTGAAACGGGAAAATTTCATGAGAACTCAGCAACAGTCCATCCGCACCCTCGACAAGCTCGATCACCGCATCCTGGCCGTGCTGCAAAAGGATGGCCGCATTTCCATGAAGGAGCTCGGGGAGCAGGTCGGTTTGTCAGTCACGCCCTGCATCGAACGGGTCAGGCGCATGGAGCGCGATGGCGTCATCAGCGGCTATTACGCGCGCGTCAATCCCGAGTCATTGGGGGCGACCTTGCTGGTCTTCGTGGAGATCACGCTCAATCACAAGTCCGGCAACATGTTCGAGCAGTTCCGCCGCGAGGTGCTGCGCATTCCCGAAGTGCAGGAATGCCACCTGGTCTCGGGCGACTTCGACTACCTCATCAAGGCACGCATCCGGGGCATGGCGGAATACCGCAAGCTGCTGGGCGACATCCTGCTGCAGCTGCCGGGGGCGGCGCAGTCCAAGAGCTATGTAGTGATGGAAGAGATCAAGGAGACGCTGGCGCTGCCGCTGGATGACTGAGCCCGGCAGAAGCCGGTACGGATGGGCGTACGGATAACAGTACAGTGGCCGGACAGTTCCGGTACAGAAAAGCAGACACCCGCAACTTCAGCTACTGTACACATCGTCGGCGAGTCTTTGCGCGCGCGGCTTGACAGGCACTGTGCTTGAATCCGTCGCCGCTCCCTGTGCATTCCGGTCGGGACTGGCGTGTCCTAGACTTCACCTACATTAGGGCCTGTTCACATTCAATCTGTGAGTGCGAGAGGTCGCCAAGCGTT
>NZ_DBIC01000089.1:0-7213 GCF_002296545.1 Herbaspirillum sp. UBA812
GGTCGAGTTCTTTTCGAACACCATCACCAGGGTACGATCGGCCAGCGTGTGATGGGGCTCGTAATTCTTGAACTTACGTTTGATCACACGGGAACGTTCGATCACGTACTCGTATTCATCAAGCGTAAAGTCGGAAAACTGAAGGTAGTGTTTGATTGCCATAAATAAAAACGGCGGCCAGTGTGGCGCCTGCCGCCGATAGTCGTTAACTCCTTAGATTATAAGGGATTCGGCTTAAAAAGATACCCGCAGTACTTGCTGCAAAGAAAACCCCGGGGTTTCGCGAATTCGGGTCAAAGATGAAGTCCCGCGCACGGCATCGGGGATGCGCTTCGAATTCCTTCGATGCACGTGAAGAAATTTTTCGAAATCCGTATCCAGCTTTTTCGAGGAATGCTCACTAAGTGCGACAAAGAGCTCGATCTCACGTCGCAAATGAGAATTATTGCTATTCAGATGGCTAGAATCCGCAGCTTTCCCTTGCCTGAAAGGAACAGCTGCCATGTCCCACGATTCTTCTTGCCCGCACCCGTTACAGGGTTTGCGCCGGTCTTTTTCTTCATCACGTTCCTCGCCGCCCAAGCTGCGCGCCTTGCCGGCGGCGCTGGTGGCGGCTTTGTTCGCGTTTCCTGTTTCCGCTGCTGCCGCCGAGGCCACGGCCGAGCGCGAGGAGGGCGATGCTGCGCGCTTGCCTGCCGTCGAGGTCCGCAGCCAGCGCAATCTGCATGATCCCCGTCCCGGCCCGCTGGGCAGCGCCACCCGCACCGCCACCGATGTGCGCGAGGTGCCGCAGACGGTGCAGGCGGTCGATGCCGCGCAGGTTCGGGCTTATGGCGGGCGCGGGCTGGCGGCGGCATTGGCCGGGGTGCCGGGTGTTTCCAATGTCTCCGATACGCGTTTCGATGCCTTCCGGCTGCGCGGCTTTTCCAATGCCGGCGATACCCTGCTCGACGGCATGCGCGACGATGCGCAATACGTGCGCAGCCTGGGCAACATTGATCGCATCGAGATCCTCAAGGGACCGGCTGCCGTTTTGTACGGACGCGGCAGCGGCGGCGGCGTGATCAACCGCATCAGCAAGCAGCCGGAACATGAAGCCTTCGGTCAGGCCACCGCCATCTGGGGCAGCCGTGGCCAGCAGGGCGGGGCGGTGGATTGGAATCGTCCGTTGGGCGAACAATGGGCGCTGCGCATCAACGCCGGGCGTGAACACGAAGCCCACTTCCGTCACGACGTGCGCGGCACGCGCCAGTACTTTGCTCCGGCACTGAAGTGGGAATCCGGCCGCGACAGCTGGCTGCTGCAAGCGGACTACGATGAATTCGAGCGCATCCCCGATCGCGGCGTGCCGGGCCGGGTCACCGCGTTGACGCGCAACGATACAGTTGCGGCCATGGCCTTGCCGGTGGCATCGGACCGCGCCTTCTTCGGCGCGGCCGGGCGCGACTTCATCCGCGATACCAGTGTCAGCCTGCGCTCCGCCCTCACGCGCTCCCTCGCGCCGGACTGGAGCGTGCGGCAGATGGTGAGCGTGTTCGATCTCAACAGCGACTTCGACAATACCTTCGTTACCCAAGGCTACGTCAGCGCCGGCCTCAACCTGGCCAGCGTGCAGCGCAGCCGCTATCTGCAGAACCTGCAGCAGCGCAATGTACAAGCCAATCTGGAGCTGTTCGGCACGCTCAAGAGCGGCATCCTGCAGCATGAACTGCTGGCCGGTGCCGAATACGGCTGGCAGAAGCGCGAGCCGCGCCTGTGGATGGCCTCTGCGCTGCCGGTCTCGCTGAAGGATCCCGAGGTGAGCAACGCCACGCCCCAGCCGCAGCCCTGGCAGATGAACTACCACCGCGTCGATTCCGTGGGCTTGTATGTACAAGACCAGATCGCCATCGGGGCGCAATGGAAAGTCCTGGCGGGGGTACGCTGGGATCATTTCGAAGTCGATTCCCGCAGCCGCCTGCGCGACCTTCGCATCGAGCGCTCCAGCAACGCCGTGAGTCCGCGCGTGGGCGCGGTGTGGGAAGCCCTGCCGCACCATCACTTCTATGGATCGTGGAGCAAGAGCTATGCGCCGGTGGGCGGCGACGTGATCGGCTTGTCACCGGGGGCGAAGGGCAATGGCAATGATCTGGGACCCCAATTCAGCCGCCAGCTGGAAGCCGGGGTCAAGAGCGACTGGTTCGGGCGCAGGATCAGCACGACGCTGGCCTGGTTCGAACTGGAACTCTACAACCGCACCGTGGCCGACCCGGTGCAGCCGGGCGTGTTCACCCAGAGCGGACTGGAGCGCAATCGCGGCATCGAATTGAGCGTGGCGGGGGAAGTGGCGCGCCACTGGTTCGTGCGCGGCGGCTGGACCCAGCAGAATTCAAGGGTGGTGCGGGCCGAGGCGCAGTATGCGGGCAAGCGCGCCTCCGGGGTCTCGGCGCGCAATGGCAGCCTGTTCGTGTCCTACGCGCCGCCCTTGGGATGGTTTGGCGAGACCGGCGTGGTGGTCGAGGGCGCGCGCTTTGCCGATCGCGACAATCTGCTGGAGTTGCCCGGCTACGTGCGCTGGGATGCGCTGCTGGGCTACCGGATGGCGCGCACCGAATACACGCTGGCGGCCACCAACCTGGCCAACCGGCGCTATTACGTCAGCGCCACCGGGGCTACCCAGATCGTGCCGGGGGCGCCGCGTGCGGTGGTGTTGACGGCTGCCTACAAGTTCTGAAGATGGCCAGGTCAGTACAAGGTCTGTGAAGATTCGTGCACCAGCTGCGCATACAGCTGGTGGCGCATCCCCGCAATCTCGCCGGCCTGTACCGCCTCCAGCACCGCACAGCCCGGCTCGTTGAGATGGTGGCAGTTGTAGAAGCGGCACTTGCCCAGATAGGGGGTGAAGTCGCGGAAGGCGCGTTCCAGCATGCCTTCGGACAGCTGGTACAGGCCGAACTCCTGGAAGCCCGGCGAATCGATGATGCTGGCCTCCTGCTCCATCTGGTACAGCCGGGTGAAGGTCGTAGTGTGCTTGCCGGTATCGAGGGCGGCCGAGATTTCGCGGGTGGCGATGTCAGCGTCCGGGACGATCAGGTTGATGATGGAAGACTTGCCCATGCCTGACTGGCCGATCAGGATGGTGCTCTTGCCGGCCAAGAGCGGCATGAAGGCCGCGCGCGTCTCTTCCGGCTGGGCCTTGGCCGAAACTTCGTGCACCGGATAGCCCAGGCGTGAATAAACCTGCAGGCGTTCACGCGTCTTGGGCAGGGCTTCGGTGATGTCGGTCTTGTTCAGGATCAGGTGCGCCGAGACACCGGCCGATTCCGCCGCCACCAGCGAGCGCGACACCAGGTCATCCGTAAAGCTTGGCTCGGTTGCCACCACGATGAAGAGTTGATCCACATTGGCGGCCAGCAGCTTGGACTTGTACTGGTCCGAGCGATAGAGCAGGGTGCGGCGTTCGTCGATGCTTTCCACCACGCCCTGGTCGGCCGAAGTGCGGGCCAGGCGGATGTGGTCGCCGACCGCCACGTCGCTCTTCTTGCCACGGGTGACGCAATTCAGTTTCTGTTCACCGGCCTGCACCAGATAGTGACGGCCGTGGGCGGCGATCACCAGCCCCTGTTCCAGCTCAGCCTTGTTCGTCGCTGATCCTGCCCTGGCGCTGCGTGCGCCTTGCTTGCGGACTCCCATCAGGCCGGGGCGCGCTGGGCGAAAATGGCGTCGACCTTGGCCGCGCAGATGAAGTCATTGGCCGACAAACCGCCACGGCCTTCGTTGACGCTGTGGGTATCGAACTTCACGTTGCAGCGGTTGTAGATGACGGTCAGTTCCGGGTGATGGTCTTCGGCGTGGATGATCCACGCGATCGCGTTGACGAAGGCCAGGGTCTCGTAATAGTTGCCGAAGGCGAAGCTGCGCGCCAGCTTGCCGCCGTCGAGCTTCCAGTCGGGCAGGGCGGCCAGGTGGGCGGCGATGGCAGCGTCATCCAGCGCGGCGATGGGCTGGACGCTGCGGGAGGCGGCGAGGGTGCTTGCGGTGATGCTCATGGGGTTCTCCTGCGGCGGGCTGTTTCATTCATCCAGCCCGCCTTGTAGATGATCAAAAAATTCAGTGGCTGCCCGCTGCGGCGGCTGTTCCCGACGTTGCGCGATGGGCGGCGATGGCAGCGTGCAGGTGCTGGATGCGCAGCGACGCCGGCGGGTGCGAATCGTAGAAAGCCGAGTGCAGCGGATCGGGGGTGAGGGTGGAGGCATTGTCCTCGTACAGCTTGACCAGTGCCGATACCAGATCCTGCGCATCGGTATGCTGCGCGGCGAAGGCATCGGCCTCGAACTCGTGCTTGCGCGAAGAGAGCGAGGACAGCGGCGAGAACAGGAAAGTGAAGATCGGCAGCACCAGCATGAACAGGATCAGGGCCATGGCATCGTTGCTGCCCAAGAGCAGCGGCTCCACTCCCAGGCCGGTATAGAACCAGGCCTGGCCCTTCAGATAGCCCAGCAGCGCCAGGAAGGCCAAGGACAGGCCGAACATGACGACCACGCGTTTGACGATGTGCTTGAGCTTGAAGTGGCCCAGTTCGTGCGCCAGCACGGCTTCGATCTCATGCGGGGCCAGGCGCGCCAGCAGCGTGTCGAAGAAGACGATGCGCTTGCCCGAGCCGAAGCCCGAGAAGTAGGCATTGCCATGCGCGCTGCGCTTGGAACCGTCCATCACGAACAAGCCCTTGGAGGCGAATCCGACGCGCTGCATCAATCCCTCGATCCGGCTGCGCAGGCTGTCATCTTCCAGCGCGGTGAATTTGTTGAAGAGCGGCGCGATGAAGCTGGGATAGATCACCAGCATGAGCAGCTGGAAGGCGCACAGCACGATCCAGGTATAGAACCACCAGAGTGCGCCGGCCTTTTCCATCAGCACCAGCACCACCCACAGCAGCGGCAAGCCAATCACGGCACCCAGCAGGGTTTGCTTGATCATGTCGCTGAAGAACAATCCACGCGTCATCTTGTTGAAGCCGAAACCGGCTTCCAGTTTGAACTGGCGGTAGTAATCGAAGGGCAGGTCCACCGCACCGGAAATGAGGCCAAATCCCGCCACCAGCGCGATCTGGTACACCATGCCCGGCTCGCCGGTCCAGCCCAGCAGCAGGCTGGAGAGCCATTGCAGCCCGCCCAACAGGGTGAAGCCGATCAGCACTGCAGCATTGACGATCAGCGTCACCAGGCCGAACTTGGTGCGCGCCACCGTGTAGTCGGCCGCCTTCTGGTGGGCCGACAGCGGGATCTTTTCCGCGAACTCGGGCGGCACGGCCGCGCGGTGGGCGATCACATGGCGAATATGGCGCGAGGCCAGCCAGAAACGCACGCCCAGGCTGATGGCCAGGAATACGACGAACAAAACTGAAAACGAAAGTGAAGACATGCTTTCCCTGTGCGAAAATGGCGGAAGTTCGAGGCCCAGGCCCGCGTCCTGCCCCAGCCGGCAACGGTGGCAGGCCTGTTGGCCGTGCCGTCCGGTGCGATCCGGGCGAGCGAACCCAGCAATGAACCCTGCAGTAGATGGGGCCAGGCCCCATCCCGTCAATAAGGAAGAATTATGTCACAAGCCCCCGCCGCGCCTGTCCGGCCCAATGAAATGAACCTGGTCTGGGTCGATATGGAAATGACCGGCCTGGATCCGGACAAGGATCGCATCATCGAAGTGGCCGTGGTGGTTACCGATGCAGAACTGAACGTGCTGGGCGAAGGCCCGGTGCTGGCCATCCACCAGTCCGACGAGCTGCTGGACGGCATGGACGCCTGGAACAAGGGCACCCACGGCCGTTCCGGCCTGATCGACCGCGTCAAGGCGTCCACCGTCACCGAAGCCGACGCCGAACAGCAGATCATCGCCTTCCTGAAGCAATACGTCCCGGCCGGCAAGTCGCCCATGTGCGGCAATTCGATCTGCCAGGACCGCCGTTTCATGGTGCGCGGCATGCCCAAGCTGGAAGAATTCTTCCACTATCGCAATCTCGATGTGTCGACCCTGAAGGAGCTGTGCAAGCGCTGGAAGCCAGAAATCGCTACCGGTTTCAAGAAGCGCCAGATGCACACCGCCCTGGCCGATATTCTGGAGTCCATCGAAGAACTGAAGTACTACCGCGAACACTTCATCAAGGAGTGAGGCCGTAGCATCCGGCCCAGGCAGGGTGGTTGGCAGCAAAACCATCCTGTATGAAGCAAAAAGGCGCGCCCGGCATCCGGCGCGCCTTTTTCATGGGGCCGGGTGAATCATTCTTCCGAATCTGCGCCGCAGCACTTCTTGTATTTCTTGCCACTGCCGCAGGGGCAGGCATCGTTGCGGCCGGTCTTGGGCGCATCGCGCTGCACCTGCTCGACCGCCGACTTGCGCTTGGGCGCCCAGTAGCGGTGGATGTGCGGAATGGCCGACTCGATCTCGATGGCCAGCTTGTGGGTCTTGAGCGGGTCGTCGATGAGCTTGGTTTCTTCCTCTTCCAGCTCTTCCGAGCCCAGCAGGTAGATGGGACGCATCAGCGGGGCCAGGTTGGAGTGGAAGATTTCATCCCACTGCGCCGCGCGCAACTGGATGCCTTCCCAGAAACCCCAGGCCCAGGCTTCCGCATCCAGCAGCGGTTTGCCTTCGTGCTCGCGCTCGCAGAACAGAGGTTCATATTCCTTGGGGGCGACTTCGAAGGTGATGGCTATTTCGTTCATGGTGCGCGCGATCAGGCTGGTGATGCGCTCGGCTTCCTTGCCGGTCTTGAACTTGGGGGTGTCTTCCGGACGGCTGCCCCAGACGCGCGGCAGCCATTCCGCCATCAGCACTTCCTGCGGACCGATGGCCAGGGCCGTCAGGTAGCCGTGCAGGGTGTCCATGGTCATCACATCGTCGGCGCAGCGATCGGAGAGGAGAAAATCGTCGAGTTCGTCGAATTCGGCGTCGGAAAGGGGCTGGTCGAGATGCATGATGGTTCCAATGACTGATGCTAAAGGCAGGAGTGTAAAGGCATTGGGCCGGGGGCGCGAGTGTTGCCGGTCGGTTGCTGCCCGGAATGCTGCAATCGGTTGGGGCGGGCAGGCTGGTGGACAGTACAATAGGCGGATGAATTCCCCCGCCCAATCTGCTGACCTCCCCGACGCCACTTCCTTCGCCACGCTCTCGCCCGATACGGTACTCGATGCCCTCGACGGGCTGGGCCTGTACGGCGATGGCCGCCTGCTGGCCCTGAACA
>NZ_DBIC01000192.1:0-3528 GCF_002296545.1 Herbaspirillum sp. UBA812
CCGGCGCCTGCAGATTATCCATCACGCTGCCGCTTTGTGCAGTGTGATGATTGCCGATGAAGGTCAAGCCCAGGGTCGCCACGAAGAAGATGCCGGCAGCCACCGCGGTCGACTTCGACAGGAAGTTCGACGAGCCGGTCGCACCGAAAAGACTGCCCGACGCGCCGGAGCCAAAGGCCGCACCCATGTCAGCGCCCTTGCCGTGCTGCAGCAACACCAGACCGATGATCGCCAGCGCTGCCAGCACCTGAACTACAACCACTACCAAAAACAAAGTATTCATTTAAACAAGTCCACTCTTGATGTTTCAATCGCCTGCTGCATCTGCGTCAAAGTATCGCTTCCGCAACTGACAAACCCCTTACTTCACTTCAGGCCGCTGCCTTGATGATGGCCAGAAAATCTGCCGCCTTCAATGCCGCACCGCCGATCAGGCCGCCATCGATGTCGGCCATGGCCAGCAATTGCTCGGCATTGTCCGGCTTCATGCTGCCGCCGTACAGGACGCGCACCTTGGCCGCCGCTTCCGCACTCTTGGCACCGAGACGCGCACGCAGCATCGCATGCACTTCCTGGGCCATTTCCGGCGTGGCGGTCTTGCCGGTGCCAATCGCCCAGACCGGCTCGTAGGCCACCACGATACGGGCGGCTTCTTCCACACTCAGCGCCGCGAGTACGACGTCGAGCTGGCCACCCGCGATTTCGTTGGTCTGGCCGGCTTCGCGCTGTTCCAGCGTTTCGCCCACGCAGACCACCGGCGCCAGGCCAGCCTTCAATGCTGCTGCCGTCTTGGCCGCCACCGCTGCATCGCTCTCGCCATGATAGGCGCGACGCTCGGAGTGACCCAGAATGACATATTGCACACCAAATTCCTGCAGCATCGCCGCAGACACCTCGCCGGTGAAGGCACCGGAAGCATGCGCGGACATGTCCTGCGCACCCAGCGCCACAGCCGAACCGGCCACCGCGCCCTGCACTTGCGCCAGATAAGGCGCCGGCACACAGACGGCCACATCACATGCGTCAGCCGGCAGGCCTTCCTTGATACCAGCCACCAGGGCTGCATTGGCAGCCAGGCTGCCGTTCATTTTCCAGTTACCGGCTACGAGTTTGCGACGCATAGGCTGATTTCTACGAGATGGGTGTCAATTTGGATAACCTCGCATTGTAGCCGGTACAGGCACTTGGCGCAAAGCCGGACTGTCTCGGCCGTGCGCCCTGCACTCATCCGGTCACAGTTCCAGCATGATCTTGCCGATGTGGGCGCTCGATTCCATCATGGCATGCGCCTGCGCCGCCTGCTCCAGCGGGAAGCGATGATGGATCACCGGCTTGATCTTGCCGGCTTCGATCAGCGGCCACACGTGCTGGCGCAAGTTCGCAGCAATGGCGGCCTTGAAGGCGATCGGGCGCGGACGCAGGGTCGAGCCGGTGATGGTCAGGCGGCGGCGCATGACCTGCCCCATGTCCAGCTCGCCCTTGCTGCCGCCCAGCTGGGCGATGAAGACCAGGCGGCCATCGTCGGCCAGGGACTTGATCTCGCGCGGCAGGTAGTCGCCGCCGACCATGTCCAGAATCACGTCCACACCCTTGCCACCAGTCAATTCCTTGGCCACGGCCTCGAAATCCTCGGTTTTGTAATTGATGGCGCGTTCTGCGCCCAATTCTTCACATGCACGGCACTTGTCAGCGCTGCCGGCCGTGGCAAACACGCGATGTCCCAGCGCACGGGCGATCTGGATGGCCGTCACGCCGATGCCGGAAGAACCACCCTGCACCAGCAAGGTTTCTTCACCTGACAGTTGGCCACGGTCGAAGACGTTGCTCCACACGGTGAAGTAATTTTCCGGCAGGGCCGCTGCCTCCAGCGCGCTCAATCCCTTGGGCACCGGCAGGCACTGGGCCAGCGGCGCCGCGCAGAACTCGGCATAGCCGCCGCCCTGTACCAGCGCACAGACCAGGTCGCCCAGCTTGAAACCGCTGTCGCCCAGGTCGCCGGCCACGATCTCACCGGCCACTTCCAGGCCCGGCAGGTCCGAAGCACCCGGCGGCACCGGATAGTTGCCGGTGCGCTGGAACACGTCCGGGCGGTTCACGCCCGCCGCATGTACCTTGATGAGCACTTCACCTGCCTTCAACTCCGGCACGGGCCGCTCGCAGGCCTGCAATACCTCGGGGCCGCCAAATTGCTTGATTTCGATTGCGCGCATGTGTCCTATCCTTCAATTCAATGGGGTGTGATGGGCTCAGAGCGAAGCCGCCGCCCGCGCTGCCGTGTCGTACAGCCCGGAAGCATTGCGCAGCAGCTGGGCTGCCTCGCCGATGGCCTGGTTGGGAATGCCGCTCTCGACCTGCACCTCGATCAGGCAGCGCTCGCGCACCTCGCGGTATTTCATGCACAGCGCCTGCCCGGCTGGAGTCGTCGAAAACAGCAGTTCCTTGCCCGCCTTCTCGCTCTTGACGTAGCCGGCCTTCACCAGCTTCTTCAAGGCATAGGTGACCACGTGGGTGTCCTCGACGTTCAATACGAAGCAGATATCGGCCAGCTTTTTCTTCCGGTCCCGGTGATTGACATGATGCAGCAGCGAAACCTCGATGGCCGTCATGTCCTTGGCGCCGGCGGCGGCCATGCAGCGCACCATCCAGCGGTTGAAGGCATTGCTGGCCATGATGAGGGCGTATTCCAGCTCGGAAAGCTCGGCACTGCGTTCGGACACCAGATGCTGCGACGACACGATCTTGGTCGGACGCGGTGCCGCAACGGCCTCGGGCAATTCAGTCTGGACGGGCTTGGACGTCTCGTTGTTCTCTTGGCTCATGGGAAGCGTGGGGCTCAGGACGACAGAATGGCAACACTATAGCGCAAAGGCTAAATAAATAATTTATCGACATATTGTTTATATTTTCTTTGAAATGTAATATCCGCAAAAAAGCAGGGCTTCACCAGACGCACCTTGACCCCGGCAGCGGCACGGCCGGGTTCTCAACAAAAATCTCAGCCGAGGCGAGAGACACATGCAGCCACCCCAGCTCCACCCTTTGGGCGACCGCGCACTGCTCTGCAGTTTGCCGCCCCCTGCCACCCTGCCCCAGCAGCAACGCATCTGGGCACTGGCCACGCTGGCCAGTGAATGGGAAGAAGTCAGCGAAGTCGTGCCCGGCATGAACAACCTGACCCTGATCACCAAGCGCCCCGTAGCCGACCTCGACACCCTGACGCAACGCGTCCTGAAGAGCTGGCCCAAACTCGGCACAACAGCCAGCGAAGGCCGCACGGTAGAGATCCCGGTGGTCTACGGCGGCAGCGCCGGTCCTGACCTGGACAACGTGGCCCGTCACACCGGCCTGTCGACCAGGGAAGTGATCGAACGCCACAGCAGCGCCGAATACGTGGTGTATTTCCTCGGCTTCCTGCCCGGCTTCGCCTACATGGGCGGGCTCGACGCCAGCCTGGCCACGCCGCGCCACACCACGCCGCGGGTAAGCATCCCGGCCGGGTCAGTCGGCATCGGCGGCGAGCAGACCGGC
>NZ_DBIC01000287.1:0-783 GCF_002296545.1 Herbaspirillum sp. UBA812
GACACTGGGGAGCGCGAAGCAGCGCGCCGCCTGCGCCGCGCCGTATTTTGCGCCGAACAGAAGGTATTTCAGGAGGACGATGGCGACGCCACCGATGCCATCGCCATGCCCATCGTGGCCGTTCTGGAGCGCGATGAGGGTTGGCCGGAAATCATAGGAACGGTGCGAATCCATGAATCTTCGCCAGGCGTGTGGCATGGCTCGCGGCTGGCCGTGGCACGGCAGGCGCGCCGCGTCGGCTCGGTCGGCAGCGGTCTCATCCGGCTGGCCGTCTGCACCGCGCATGCGCATGGCTGCCACACCTTCCTGGCTCAGGTGCAGAGCCAGAATGCGCCGCTGTTCCACCGCCTGCACTGGCATACGCTGGCAGAGATCGAAGTCCATGGCCTGCCGCATCACCTGATGCAGGCCGACCTGTCGTTCTATCCCCCGATCAGCGATGGCGATGTCGGTTTCGTCGTCGGTCGCGAGGAGCGCACGCCATGAATGCGCGCGACAGTTCGCCCACGCTGGCGCAGATCATCGAGACCCTGCGTGCCTCGCGCGGCATCGCGCACAAGCGCGATATCGATGCCGTGATGCAGGCGCTGCCGCCAGCCCCGGCCATGCAGCACCAGGGACATACGCTGGCCGTAGGCGACGACTGTGCGGCCATTCCGGATGGCGACGGCTATCTGCTGTTTGCCATCGAAGGTTTCCTCAACGAGTTCGTCGACCAGCAGCCCTGGTTTGCCGGCTACTGCGGCGTGATGGTCAACGTCAGCGACATCTACGCCATGGGCG
>NZ_DBIC01000287.1:1084-6283 GCF_002296545.1 Herbaspirillum sp. UBA812
CAGCGACATCTACGCCATGGGCGGACGTCCGCTGGCGGTGGTCGATGCCCTGTGGAGCCGTGGTGGCGAGGCCGCGCGGCCCATCCTCGACGGGCTGGTCGAGGGCGCGCGCGTCTATGGGGTGCCGCTGGTGGGCGGCCACAGCAATCGCCGCAATGACCGCGAACAGCTTTCCGTCTCGATCATCGGCCGGGCCACGCGCCTGCTGACCAGTTTTGATGCGCGCAGCGGCGAACACCTGGTGGCGGCCATCGATCTGCGCGGGCGCTTCCAGGAACCGTATGCCTACTGGAATGCCAGTACCGGCACGCCCGCCGAACGTCTGCGCGGCGACCTCGAAGTGTTGCCCGCACTGGCCGAAGCGGGTCTTGCGCGTGCCGGCAAGGACATCAGCATGGCCGGCGTGATCGGCACCGCCTTGATGTTGCTGGAGTGCTCCGCCAAGGGCGCGGTGATCGATCTGGAGGCCATACCGTGTCCGCCCGGTGTCGATTTCCAGCGCTGGCTGAGCGCCTTTCCCAGTTATGGATTCCTGTTGAGCGTGGCCGATGATGACCTGCCGGAGGTACTGGCCCGCTTTGCTGCGCGCGGCATTGCGGCAGCGTCCATCGGGCGCATCGATGACAGCCGCCAGCTCGATCTGTGCTGGCACGGACAGCGTTTGCCCTTCTGGAACCTGGCCGAGGAAGCGCTGATCGGTTGCGGTCCGCGCCGGGAGGCCTGAATGGAATCGTCATCCACACCGCTGCGCATCGCCATGCTGACCCACTCCGTCAATCCGCGCGGCGGCGTGGTGCATGCCCTGCAACTGGCCGAGGGCCTGCAGGCGCTCGGCCATGAGGTCAGCCTGTTTGCGCCGGATGCGCGCGGCAAGGGCTTGTTCCGTCCGGCAGCCTGCACCTTCCATCCGGTGCCGGGGCCGGTGCAGTGCGAGGGTGTCGTCGGCATGGTGCGCCAGCGCATCGAGGACTACCTGCGCTGCTTTGAGCAGACCGACATGCACGCCTTCGATCTTTGTCACGCCCAGGATTCCATCAGCGCCAATGCACTGGCCACGCTGGTGGAGCGGGGCGTGATCCGGGGCTACGTGCGCACCGTACATCACCTCGACCAGTTCGATGATCCGCAGTTGCATGCCTGGCAGGAACGCGGCTATCGCATGGCCGACCGCCTGCTGTGCGTCAGCCGCACCTGGCAGGACATCCTGCAGCGCGAGCATGGCGTGCGCGCCGAACTGGTGTCCAATGGCGTCGACATGCTGCGCCATTCGCCCCGGCCGGATCCGCGCGACCAGGCCGTGCGGCGCGCGCAGGGCCTGACCGGCAAGCCGCTGTTGCTGGCGGTGGGCGGCGTGGAGCCGCGCAAGAATACGCTGGGCATCCTGCAGGCATTCGTGCGCCTGCGCCGCGTTTATCCGCAGGCGCAACTGCTCATCGCCGGGGGCGCGAGCGTGCTGGATCACGCCGGTTATCAGCGCGCTTTCGAGACCGAGCTGGCGGCCGCCGCCTTGCCGGCCGACGCCGTGCGCATCCTCGGGCAAGTAGACGATGCCGACATGCCGTCCCTGTTCCGTTGCGCCGATGTGCTGGTCTTTCCTTCCCTGAAGGAAGGCTTCGGACTGGTGGTGCTGGAAGCCATGGCCAGTGGCGTGCCGGTGGTGGTGTCGCGCATCGCGCCCTTTACCGAGTATCTCGACGGCGATTGCTGTGCCTGGGTCGATCCGCACGATCCGGCCTCGATGGCCGCCGGCATCGCGCATGCGCTGGCGCCGGCGGCGCGGCCTGGGCTGATAGCGGCTGGCCTGGAAGTCTGTGCGCGTTTTTCGTGGCAGCGCTCGGCACGCCGGCATGTGGAGCTGTATGCAGATTTCATCCGCTGTCAGCCCGTGGCAGCGTCATTCCAAGAGGAACACCATGCCTGAAATGCACTTTCGTGTCCGCTGGCCGGACGACACCGTCACCGACTGCTATTCCCCCTCGCTGGTGGTCAAGGAACATCTGGAGGAGGGACGCAGCTACGCGCTGGCCGACTTTGTCCAGCGCAGCGCCACGGCATTGAACATCGGCAGCGAGCGGGTCCGGGCGAAATACGGCTTCGCCTGTTCCTCGGCGCTGGACCAGCTGCGCCGCATCGAGGAGATGGCGGCCCGCTTCGAGGCCAGTGCCGATCCGGTGGTCCGGGTCGAGTCCTTCACGCCCTGATCGCTCCATCACGCCTTATCCAACACGACATCACTGCACGAGGTACACCATGTCCACCCAAGTCTCAGGCGCGGCGCGCCACCATAGCGTCATCATCATCGGCGGCGGCCAGGCCGGCCTGTCGATCAGCTGGTACCTGAAGCAGGCCGGCATCGATCACCTGGTACTGGAAAAACACCAGGTCGGCCACGCCTGGCGGCATGAACGCTGGGATACCTTTTGCCTGGTCACGCCCAACTGGCAATGCAACCTGCCCGGCTATCCGTATCGCGGCGACGATCCCTATGGCTTCATGAAGAAGGACGAGATCGTGGCCTACCTCGATGGTTTCGTGGCCAGCTTCCAGCCACCGGTGCGCGAAGGCGTGACGGTCGAGAAGCTGTGGCGTGCGGGTGCGCGCTGGCATCTCAGCGCCAGCGATGGCGCCTACACGGCGGACCAGGTGGTGGTGGCGGTCGGCGGTTACCACATCCCGGTGGTGCCGCGCGCGGCCGAGCGCCTGCCGGCCGATATCGTGCAGATCCATTCCAGCCAGTATCTCAATCCGCAGTCGCTGCCCGAGGGCGAAGTGCTGGTGGTCGGCACCGGCCAGTCCGGCTGCCAGATCGCCGAGGACCTGCACCTGGCCGGCCGGCGCGTGCATCTGGGCGTGGGTGAAGCTCCGCGCGTGGCGCGCACCTATCGCGGCAAGGATGTGGTGGAGTGGCTGGACAAGATGAAGTATTACGACCTGCCGGTCGACCAGCATCCGCTGGGCACCGGGGTGCGCGAGAAGACCAATCACTACGTCACGGGCCGGGATGGCGGACGCGACATCGACCTGCGCAAGTTCGCCCTGGAAGGCATGCAGCTCTACGGCAAGTTCGACACGCTGGAGGGCGAGGTGGTGCGTTTCGGTGGCGGCCTCAAGGGCTATCTCGACGAGGCCGATGCAGTCTCCGAAAGCATCAAGGACAGCATCGACAAGTTCATCGCCGCGCAGCAGATCGAGGCCCCGACGGAGGCCCGCTATGTGCCCGTCTGGCAGCCGCCCGCTGAGGAAGTGCGCACGCTCGACCTGCGCGCACGGGGTATCTCGGCCGTGGTGTGGTGCATCGGATTCCGTACCGACTTCAGCTGGATCGCCGAACCGATCTTCGACGGGCGCGGCTACCCCGGCCATGTGCGCGGCGTGACGGCTGCACCGGGTTTGTATTTCCTTGGCCTGCCCTGGCAATACACCTGGGGTTCGGGCCGCTTCTCGGGTATCGACCGCGATGCCCGCTACCTGTTCGAGCACATCAGTGCGCTGCAGGCGCAGGCCGGTCAGCCGGACCTGTCGCAGGCGGCCTGAGAGCCCCCGGAACACTGGCCAGGCGAGCCGTCACGAAAAAAAGCCCGTCCGGGGGAGGGACGGGCTGAAAGATCCGCTGGATGTCGTCGCAGCGGACAAGGGGAAAGAGGAGATCCCGATGTGCCTACTTTAGGCCCCGAAAATTAAGCCAGACTTAAATCGCAAGAAAAGTTCAGCGCCCGCCGTGCGGCAAGCAGGGATGGCGTTTCCGCATGGCAACGTGGCATGCGCGCATCACTTCATCTCCATGTGCCGGGAACTTCACGATTTTGTGAAACGCCCGCGTCGCCCGCTGTTACGCTTGCAATCAATCGGATCGCGTGACTACAACGGGGGAACGATCCGACATGGCGTCTTCCGCATCAGAACGGGGCGAGCCACGGCAGGGGCCGGGCTCATGACTGCGGACGGCACCATTCCCTGCACTCCGGCCAAACCGGCGTCATAACGACATTCCATCAGCCTTCAGGTCCGACCGCAGCCTTGCTGTGGCCGGGGCAGGCGTTTGCCCGATCATCCACAGTTTTTCCAGATCCACACATCATGACATCTTCCTCCCTGCGTACCCGACTCATCGCCCTCTGTGCCGGCATCGTCGTGCTGGCCATGCTGGCCATCGTCCTGACCAACTTCCTCACGGCACGCTCGCGCACCATGAGCGTGCTGGATGGCCAGATGGTCCAGCTGGCGCAAAGCCAGGCGTCCGCCATTGCCGAATGGTCCGACGCCCGCAAACTGGTGGTGTCTTCCATCAAGCAGGCGGCCGATGCCGCCGAGCCCTTGCCCTTCGTGAAGGCGGCCGAGACCGCCGGTGGTTTCGACCTGGCCTACATCGGCTATGCCGACAAGCACGCCGTGTTCTCGCAGCAGCGCAACCGGGCCCCCGACTACGATCCGACCAAGCGCCCCTGGTACCAGCTGGCGGCCTCCAGCAAGGGGCCGGTGCTGACCGCGCCCTATACCAGCGCCAGTACCGGCAAGCTGCTGGTGACCTTTGCCGAAGCCATCAGCAAGGATGGCCAGGTCACTGCCGTGGCCGCAGCCGACGTGCTGCTCGACAGCGTGGTGGCCGACGTGGTGGCCATCAAGCCGACCCCCAACAGCTACGCCTTCCTGGTCGACCTGGGCGGCAAGATCATCGCCCACCCCAATGACAAGCTGCGCCTGAAGCCGCTGTCGGACCTGGATGCCGCCATCACCCCGCAATCGCTGGCCGCCGCCATGGCCGCCAACAGCCATCAGGAACTGGCCCTGGATGGCCGCCAGCAGATGCTGTTCGCTGCCCGCGTGGCCGGCACCGACTGGCTGCTGGTGGTGGCGGTGGACCGCGCCGATGCGCTGGCTTCGCTGACCGCCATGCTGGCCAGCTCGGGCGTCATGGCCGTGCTGGTGACCATCCTCGCCGCGCTGGTGCTGGGTGCCTTGATCTCGCGCGTGTTGCGCCGCCTGTCGGTGGTGCAGCGTGCGCTGGAAGAAATCGCCGATGGCGATGGCGACCTGACCCGCCGCCTCGATACCCACGGCAGTACCGATGAGCTGGGCCGCATCAGTGCCGCTTTCAATCGCTTCGTCGACAAGGTCGAGCACGTCATGCTCGACATCCGCGAAGCCAGCCACACCATCCACGCCGCCACGCGCGATATCGCCAGCGGCAACATGGACCTG
>NZ_DBIC01000287.1:6572-6824 GCF_002296545.1 Herbaspirillum sp. UBA812
GCCAGCGGCAACATGGACCTGTCGCAGCGCACCGAATCGCAAGCCAGCTCGCTGGAGCAGACCGCCGCCGCCATGGAGCAACTGACCTCCAGCGTGCGCCAGAACGCCGACAACGCCCAGGAAGCCAATACGCTCTCGCAGTCCGCCTCCGAGATCGCCGGCCGCGGCGGTGCCATGGTGGAGCAGGTGGTGCAGACCATGAGCGCCATCAATGCCTCCTCGCAGAAAATCGTGGACATCATCAGCGTGATC
>NZ_DBIC01000183.1:0-344 GCF_002296545.1 Herbaspirillum sp. UBA812
GGTCGAGGTTGGCGATGCGGATGCTGGCCGCGCCTGCACTCGCGCCCGAGGCTCCCGATACCGACGAGGCCACCGCGCGTACCGAATTCTGGCGATTAGGTCCGGCTCCACTGGTCGGCGTGATGTCCAGCTGGAAGTTGGTGACGATGTCCTGCGACTGATACGGCGCATCGTCGTAGCGCCGATCATCTGCGCTGAAGGTGTGGCTCTTGATGTAGGTGTAACTGGCCGAACCGGTCGAGACCACGCGCTGGCGGCCCAGCGGGCCGGTGTTGTTGAGGTTGGTGCCGTTGACACTGTCGCCGGCCACCGTGCCGCCCGCGATGAACTGGCTGGCGTAGTTG
>NZ_DBIC01000183.1:642-3917 GCF_002296545.1 Herbaspirillum sp. UBA812
GAACTGGCTGGCGTAGTTGTTGACGGTACCAGCGGCCAGGCTCATGTTGCCGCCGGACGTGATCATGCCCGGATCGCTCTTGGTGACGACCGTGCGCGTGATCTGCTCGGTACCGTCGTAGATGGTCCATTCGCGGTAGGAGCGGCTGTTGACGTTGTTGTTGAAGGCGGTGATCTTGTCATTGAGCGCCAGCAACGCGGCGATGTAGGCGTCGTACTTGGGCTTCCAGACGTCATAGGCGGCTTTCCACGCGTCGTAGACTCCCGCCGGGACCGGTACAGAGACGCAGGATTCGTAGCAGGCTTCGCCAGGACGCGGCTCCGAACCCGGCCCGGGGCCCGGATCTTCAGCGGGCGGCGTCACTCCCATCACCGACCAGATGCGATCACCCGGTTTGTAATTGATGATCGCCGGATAAGAGACCGCATCAGCATCCCCCATCGCCCCCTGGCTGTAGGCCGGCGTATAGGCGATGGCCACCGCACTGTCACCCCGCGCGCCACGCGAATAGTCAAACGGCGGACCATAGCGCTCGGCAGGATAGGCAGCCGAAGGCAGCAACAGGCGATAGTTGTCTTCATCGCCCATGGCGCGCCAGTTGGACGCATCCAGGATCTCGCCGGAGCCACGGTTGTAGAGCCATGCCGACTTGGAGTCCAGCAACTGCGACGAGCCGTTGACCCGGAAGCTGACAATGCGATTGCCCGGCCCCGTCTGGTCCGTCGTCTCCAGATGCGCATTGGTGTTGTTGATGGTTCCCGCCGCAATGCTCAGGTTGCCATCGGCATTGATGGTGGCACTGCTGTTGTTGATCTCGCGGGCGCTGCCGGTGGCTTTCTTGTTGGCGTCCAGCGCGCCGCCGATGGCCATGTCGCCGACCGAATAGATCAACCCGTGCTCGCTGTTGTTGACCACGCCCGCGCCGATGTCGAGGCGGTTGCGGGCCGCAATGACCGGTGCGCTGGTCACGCCGTTGACGGTCTCGGCCTGGTTGTTCAGCACGTCCGCACCGATGGCGATGTTGTCGCCATAGATGCGGCCGGTGCCGATGTTGTTGACGGTGCTGCTCTCGATGACGGTATTGACGCCATCGATCAGGCCACGGTTGATGAAGGTGTGAACGTCGGTGGCCTTGAGCTTCAGGGTATTGCCCACCAGCGAGCCGCTGGCCTGGTTGTCGATGGTGGCGGCGGTGAGCATGAGCGTGCCGCCCGCACCGACCGCGCCGGCATTGGTGAAGGTGCCTGCGGTGCGCAGGTCGATGTCACCGCTCGCCCCTATCTGGCCGGTATGAAGAATCGGCGCCACCAAGTCGATGCGCAGGTCCTTCTGGCTGAGGAACCTGCCGCTCCCGGTGAAGGAATAGGCCAAAACGCTGGTCTGCTGTCCGGCGATGACGGTGCCGTTGCTGTTATCGATGACCAGCGCGCGGCTGACCGGGTTGGCATCCGTGAGGCTGGCGCTGTTGGTGGCGGAGATCAGGCCGGCGTTGTTGTCGATACGGGTGCCGGCGGTGAGCGTGATGGCGTCACCGCGCATCGCGCCCTGGCGGTTGCTGATGTCGGCCGCGCTGACGCTGACCGTGGCACCTTCGATGCCCTGGTTCTGGCCCTGGGTGCTGTCGTTGCGGACGGTCCCGGCCTGCACGTTGACGGTGCCATCCGAGCGCATCAGGCCCGCGCTGTTGTCCACGCTGCCACTGCCCACCTGCAGATCCACGCCCTGTCTGGCCTGCAGCGAGCCGCCGCGATTGCTCACGGCACTGCCCTCCACCGTCAGCTTGCCATTGGCACCGATCACGCCGGCATCGTTGTCCAGGCCGGTGGTCTTGAGGCTGATGTCGCCGTTGGACGAGACATTGCCCCGATTGACCAGCGCCCCTGCCGTCACGCTCAGCGGACCTTGCGCCACGATGCCGCGCGCGCTGCCGGAATTGGCGTTGCGCACGGTGTTGCTGCCGGCATCCAGGCTCAACGCATCGCCCGCTTGCAGCAGGCCGCCGTCATTGCCGAGGTCGCCGCTGCGGATGTCGAGCTTGCCCTGCGCGACGATGTTGCCGCTGCCGTTGGCGAGCGCGCCGCTGGCGATGCGAACGTCACGCTGCGCGGCGATGTTGCCCTGGCGATTGTCGAGGGACTGGTTCTGGCTGTCGATGCGGATGTCGTTGGCGCTGAGCTTGCCGCTGTGATTGTCGATGCCTGCCGCTGTCAACGTGAGTGCTTGTGCGGCATTCACCTGGCCCTGGTTGGCCAGGGTCCCGCTGGTCGTCACGTTGACCGCATCGGCACTGGAGGCCAGCGTTCCCCGGTTGGCAAGGCTGGCGGCTTGCACGGCCACCGGTCCATTGGCGGCCAGGGTGCCGTCGTTGCTGATGCTCTGTGCAGCCTCGATGCGCAAGCGCTCACCGGCATTGACGCCGCCGCTGTTGGCGAGACTGCCGACCTGCAGGTTCACGGCCTGCGCGGCTTCCATGCGTCCGCTGTTGCCGGTGCGGGCGCTGCTGCTGACGTTCAGCGCACCCTGCGCCGCACGCACGGTACCGCTGTTGTCCACGTTGGCAGCGTTGATGCTGGCATCGGCATTGGCCTGCAGCGTGCCGCTGTTGCTGAGCGAACCGGCGGCCTGCACGGCCAGGGAGGTGCTGCTGCCGATGCTGTTGCGGTTGTCGATGCTGGCGGCGGCGATCTGCACATTGCCCTCGCCGCCGACGCTGCCGGTGTTCTGCAGCGCGCCGCTGGCCTGCACCGTCAGCGCACCGGCACTGGCGATGCTGCCGCTGTTGTCCAGCGCGGTGGTGTTGAGGCTGGCCGCGCTCTTGCTGCCCAGTTCGCCCGCATTGCTGATGCCGCCTGTGGTCTGCACCGCCAGCAGGCCGGTAGCAGTGAGACTGCCGCTGTTCTCCAGCCGGCCATCGGCCGTCACCACCGCCTGGCCTACCGACGCGCCGATGTTGCCCGCGTTGCGCACGCCCACACCATGCTCGGTGGAGGTCAGATAGATGTGACCGGCATACATGCCGCCCAGTTGCGCCACGTCGATGGCCACCGCCGGTGCGGCGTCGCTGGCGGCCACACCGGGAACCACGCTGGCGTGATCCGCGCTGACGGTGTTGAGGCCCGCGCTGACCTTGAGTTCGGGTGCCCAGATGCCGGCATTGACCTGCACGGCGCGCGCGATGATCTCGGCGTAATCGGTGCGGCTGGCATCCATGCCGTTGCCCTCGATGCGCACCGCACCGCTGGACACGCGATAGCTGTCCAGATTGCCGTTGACGA
>NZ_DBIC01000183.1:4202-7059 GCF_002296545.1 Herbaspirillum sp. UBA812
AGCTGTCCAGATTGCCGTTGACGATCTGCGGTACGCCCGTGGTGAGCGTGGCGCGATTGGCATTGATGAAGCCGCAGCCGGAACAGGTGATGCCCGCCGGATTGGCCACCACCACCTGCGCCCGCGCCCCCGCCACTTCCAGGTAGCCGCGCAGATAGCTGGGGTTGGCCGAGTTGACCTGGTTCACGATCACGCGCGCTGCGCCCGTGGCCAGCCATGGATTGCCCGCCACATAGCCGCCCAGCTGGGTGGCCGTGGTGCCCTGCGCATTGTTGAGGATGGCGCCATTGGGGCCGACATCGAATTGCCGGTAGCTGTTGAGCGACACTCCCGCTGCACCCGGGGTCTGGATGTTGACCACCGGCACGCCATTGGGTGTGGCCAGCACGGTCGGCTGCTGGTTGCGCGGGGCGTTGCGGTCGCCCAGGATCTGCGCGTGGGCCACCGTGTTCATGGCCAGGGCCAGCGCTACCGCCAGCAGCGAAAAGCGCAAAGCGGACGGTAACAGGTCCGGCATCGCCGCACCGTTGGCCGATGTGCGGCCGTGATGCTGGATGCTGGAGGCGATTTCTGCAACGGCCATCAACTGGCCACGATGCCGGTTGAAAACCAGCTTGTAACGCTGACGATTCATGAAAACCCCGGGTGCTGTTGTCGTTATGACCGGCCACGACAACAAACCCCGATTCGTTGTTTTCCGTTTCCGGTTGGCAAGATTTTGCTTGCCAGGGTCGGGATGTTAATTTAGGTTAACGAGGAAAGGTGATTTTTCATTATACGAGAAGCTTTCCTGTAGGCAAAAACCAACACTTGTTTTGCCAGCCCTCCCATTTCTTTTGAATCCCTTGCCCAGTGTGGCTTTGGGACGACTCACCATGTTTCCGATGTCTTCCATCTTCCGTTCGCCGTCTCCCCGATTTGTACTCATCCTTGGTCTGAATCTGGTCATTTCCCTTGCCCACGGGCAAACCGCCGTCAACCAGGAGCAGTTGCAGCGCGAGCGCGAACGCGCCCTGCGCCAGCAACAGGAGCAGCGTCCTGACGTGAATCTGGGTACGCCCGCCGCCAGCGCGATGGCGCAGGATTTCCCCGAGCAGGAGCAACCCTGCCGCACGATCACGGCGATTGCGCTGGAGGGTGAACAGGCCGAGCGTTTTCGTTTTGCGCTCGACAGCGTCACCGGCGAACGTGGCGCGGTGGGCCGCTGTCTGGGCTCGCAAGGGGTGAACCTGGTCCTGGCGCGGGTCGAGAGCGCCATCGTCGCGCGCGGCTACACCACCACGCGCGTGCTGGCGCGTCCGCAAGATCTGTCGACGGGACGGCTGGTGCTGAGCGTGGTGCCGGGGCGCGTGCGCCACATCCGCTTTGCGCCCGACGCCGATGCGCGCGGGACTGCCTTCAATGCCCTGCCCATCAGCCCGGGCGACATCCTCAACCTGCGCGATATCGAACAGGGCCTGGAAAATTTCAAGCGCCTGCCGACCGTGCAGGCCGACATCAAGATCACGCCCTCCGAGGACAAAGGGGCCGAGGCGGGCGACAGCGATCTGGTGATCCAGTACCAGCAGGCTTTCCCCTTCCGTCTCACGGCATCGCTGGACGATGGCGGTGCCAAGGCTACCGGCAAATATCTGGCCGGGCTGACCTTGTCCTATGACAATTGGTGGACCCTCAATGACCTCTTCTACGTCAGCGTCAGCCGCAGCCTGAATCACTACGGCGACCACGGGAGCCATGCCTACACGCTGCATTACTCGCTGCCGCTGGGCAACTGGATGGCGGCCGTGACGATGTCGGGCAACCGCTATCACCAGACGGTCGCGGGGGCCTTCGAAAATTTCGTCTACAGCGGGCGTTCCGAAACCACCGAATTCAAACTGTCTCGCCTGCTCCATCGCGATGCGGCCGGCAAGACCACAGCCTTCGGCAAAGCCTTGCTGCGCAAGGCTTACAACGCGATTGACGACCTCGAAGTCGGCGCCCAGCAACGCCGCACCACGGCGTGGGAAGCGGGATTGAATCACCGGCAGTTTCTGGGCGATGCGATTGCCGATGCCACGCTGGCCTATCGCCGTTCACTCGATACGCAAGGGGCCGAGCCCAGCTCGCCGTTCGACCTGCCGCAGATCGGCACGCGCTATGGTCTGTGGCTGCTGGATGCCTCCGTCAATGCGCCGTTCCAGCTGGCTGGTGCGCGCCTGCGCTACAGCAGCACGCTGCGCGCGCAGTGGAACCGGGGCAGTCTGCCGCCGCAGGATCAGTTCTCCATCGGCGGCCGTTATACGGTGCGCGGCTTCGACGGCGAACTGACGCTGCAGGCCGAGCGTGGCTGGTTCCTGCGCAATGAACTGGCGCTGGGCCTGGGCGAGAGCGGGCAGGAAGTGTTTGCCGGTATCGATACCGGCGCGGTCGCAGGGCCCTCGGCGCAATTCCTCACCGGCCAGCGGCTCACGGGCGCGGCACTGGGCTTGCGCGGCAACCTCGGCAAGCTGAGCTATGACATGTTCTTGGCCACGCCCCTGGCCAAGCCGCAAGGTTTCCAGACGGCGGCCGTGACGGGCGGCTTCAACCTGCAATGGGCTTTCTGAGCAGACCTGCCTGCCGGAAAAATCCCACACCATCCCCGGCCGATGGCTGACTGCCGCGTCACGGCGATTGCTCAATAATGGCCCGCATGGACGGCCGCCGGATCTCCCGGCGGACAGCGTCCGAGGAGACCATCATGGATCGTATCGCCGCAGCGTCCGAACAATCTTCATCATCATCATCGCCGTCGCCTTCGGCCCCGCCGCCCGCCGATGCCCGCCATCAGGACGAGGCCATCGACATCGCCCGCGCCAACCAGCTGCGCTATGTC
>NZ_DBIC01000234.1:0-12700 GCF_002296545.1 Herbaspirillum sp. UBA812
GCGCAGCTTCGAAGCCTATCGCGCGTATTACGAGGCCATGCCCAAGGGCCGCACCAGCATCAGCTACACGGTGCGCCTGAACAATGCGGGTGAATTCAACCTGCCGCCCACACGCGTGGAAGCGATGTATGCGCCGGAAATGTTCGGTGAAGTCCCCAATGGCAAGCTGGTCGTGAAGGCGGCGCAGTGATGCGCATGACCGCAGGCACCCTCCGGCCCGGCGCGCTGGTTTCGATCAGCGCGCTGGTGCTGGCTCTGCTGATGCCCACCGCAGCCAGTGCCGTGCCATCGTTCAACGAAGTTCAGCGCGACTTCCTGCCCTCGGAAGCCAGCCTGCTGGACCGCAATGGCGAGCTGTTGCAGCGCATGCGCGTGAACATGGACGAGCGCAAATTGTCCTGGGTCAAACTGGAAGACGTATCCCCGGCGCTGCGGCATGCCCTGGTGGCCTCCGAGGACCGGCGTTTCTACCAGCACAGCGGCATCGACTGGAGCGCTGTAGCTGCCTCGGCCTGGGGCAACCTGTGGAATACGAAGACACGCGGTGCCTCCACCATCACGATGCAACTGGCGGGTTTGATCTATGACGATCTGCGTCGCAAGTCCGGTGCGCGTTCGCTCACGCAGAAAGTGTCGCAGGCGTGGATTGCACAATCGCTGGAGCGGAACTGGCGCAAGGACCAGATCCTGGAAGCCTATCTCAACCTGGTAGCCTTCCGGGGCGAGCTGGTAGGCGTGCATGCGCTGTCGCGCGTGATGTTCGGCAAGCATCCGAGCGGACTCGACCAGGGCGAGGCCGCCATCGCGGTCGCGTTGATCCGTGCGCCCAATGCGTCACCGCGCCGCGTGACCGAACGCGCTTGCGCCATCCTCAAGGAAGAGGGCGCGAGCGAGCAGTGCAGCGGCATGGATGGCCGCACCGAGCTGGCGTTGGCGCGCGTGTCGGCCAAGCGTGATTTGCCGGGGACGAGTGATTCACCGCAGCTTGCGCCGCATCTGGCCCGCAAGCTGTTGAATGCGCCCGGACAGCAATTGCGGTCCACGCTGGATGCGCCCTTGCAGCGCTTTGCCACGCAAGCCCTGCGTCATCAACTGGCCGGACTGGCCGAGCGCAACATCGAGGATGGTGCCGTCATCGTCATCGATAATGCCACCGGCGAGGTACTGGCCTGGGTCGGTTCCAGCGGCCCGCTGTCGGCGGCGGCCAATGTGGATGGGGTGGTGGCGCAGCGGCAGGCGGGCTCGACGCTCAAGCCTTTCCTCTACGAACTGGCCATCGAAAAGAAATGGCTGACGGCCGCGTCCCTGCTGGATGATTCCCCGGTCAACCTGGCCACCTCGGCCGGGCTCTACATTCCGCAAAACTACGACAAGCAATACAAGGGACTGGTGAGCCTGCGCACGTCGTTGGGTTCCTCGCTCAATATCCCTGCGGTGCGCACGCTGGTGATGGTCACGCCCGAGCGCTTCTTCCGGCGCTTGCAGGCGCTGGGTTTCAACCTGCGCGAGAGCGGTGATTATTACGGCTACAGCCTCGCGCTGGGCAGCGCCGACGTCACGCTGGCCAACCTGGCCAATGCCTATCGCGTGCTGGCCAATCAGGGCCGCTACACGCCCTTGCGCACGCGGCTCGATGAAGCGCGCACGCCAGCGCGCGCCACGCAGGTGATGGACGCCGATGCGGCCTACATCATCGGCGACATCCTCTCCGACCGCAGTGCGCGCGCCCGGACCTTCGGTCTGGAGAATGCGCTGTCCACCCGCATCTGGACGGCGGTCAAGACCGGTACTTCAAAGGATATGCGCGATAACTGGTGTGTCGGCTATTCCTCGCGTTATACCGTAGGGGTATGGGTCGGAAACGCTTCTGGCGCGCCGATGTGGGACGTGTCCGGCGTGACCGGTGCGGCACCGGTGTGGCAGGAGGGCATGCAATATCTGCATGAACGAGGCCGCAGCGGCGCACGCGAAGCGCGCAACGGCCCGCCCGCAAAACCGGCCGGCGTGCAAGCGCAGATGATCCGTTACGAGCAGGATGTGGAAGCAGCGCGCACCGAATATTTTTTACCGGGCACCGGCCAGGCCGAGATCCGCCTGGCGCATGCGCGCGATATTCGTCCGGCCATCACTTATCCCACTACAGGCATGCTCGCTGCGCTGGACCCCGATATCCCGCCTGCGCGCCAGCGCATCCGCTTCCGCGCCCAGGGCGCGCCAATCGGCAGCCGCTGGGTGCTGGATGGGAAGATGATGCCGCAGGAGGTCATGCAGGCGGGCAGGGTACAGGCGCAGAAGGTGGCGGCCAACTTCACGGCCGCTGGGGAAGAAGCCTTGGACTTCGACTGGATGCCCTGGCCCGGCAAGCATGTGCTGGTGCTGCAGGACAAGCAGGGCAAGCTGCTCGATAGCGTGCGCTTCGAGGTCCGGGGTGCGGTAGTGCGCAATGAACCCAAGACAGACGGGATGGCACGCAAATAAAGCGCACGGCGGCACCCTGCACAGATGGCAGCAGGCGCATTTCTAGCGCTTGCTGCCGCGCTTGCCGGTCTGCAGCAGTTCGCGCATCGCCTGCAAGGGCAGTTCGCGGCTGCGGCCTCGGCGCAGCACCAGGGAAAACTGCGACTGGTAGCCAAACTCGGAAGGCAGCAAGACTTTCAATCGTCCCTGCTCGACCCATGACTGCGCATAGTGCTCCGGCAGATAACCGATATAGCGGCCCGAGAGGATCAGGATCAACTGCGCTTCCATGCTTTCCACCGTGGCCACGCTGCGCTTGAAACCGTGCCGGCTCAGCTCGGTCTGGCTCCAGTAACTGCGGCTGACCACGCTCATTTCCGAGACGGCCGAGGCGCGCAGGTTGCGCTGCTGGAAGCAGGGATGCCGGTCGCTGCAATACAGCCACTGCTGCTCGCGGTAGAGCGGCTGATAGACCAGGCCGTTGGCCTTGGCGGGGAAGAAGCCCACCGCGATGTCGAGGTCATTGTCCAGCAAGCCCTTCTGCAGTTCGTAGGGGCTGCGGATGAGCAGGTTCAGGTGCATGCCCGGAAACTTGCTGGAAAAGACGCCGATGGCCTCCGCCATCGGCAGGGCGGGATCGGTCACCGTCGTATCGAGCACCCCTATCGTCAGCGTGCCGCCCAGTTCGCCCTTGAGCGACTGGGTATAGCGTTCGAAACTGTCGACCTCACCCAAGACGCGCAGCGTTTCCGAGAGCAGCAGTTCCCCCTTGTCAGTGAGCGCGAAACCACCCCGGCCACGCCGGCAGACGGTAAAGCCGACATCGCTCTCCAGCTGGGCCATGTAGGTGCTGATGGCCGAGGTCGTCAGGTTCAGCTCCTGCTGGGCCCTGGCAAATCCCTGGTGGCGGACCACTGCGGCGAATATGCGCAGCAACTTGAAATCGATGCCTGGGGTCATGGATAAATCGTCTTTGCATGGAGGAGGGCGCGCGTTCAGTGCCCGAAATCAGTTTCGAATTCTAACAACTTATTATTTGATTACAGCTATCTTTTGATAACTATCGGCCATTGTATATTCGCTTCGTCGCAGCCTGCTGTTGCTGCCAGAACAAGGGTGATACGCAATGTCCAAAGTCTTCCACCAGCCCCAAAGCGGCAACGACATGCCGCGCTTTGCCGGCCGTTCGACCATGATGCGCCTGCCTGCGATGGACAGCGCCGAGGGCCTGGATGCGGCCTTCATCGGCGTGCCGCTCGATATCGGTACCTCCCTGCGCGCCGGGACCCGCTTCGGTCCGCGCCAGATCCGTGCGGAATCGGTGATGATCCGCCCCTACAACATGGCCACCGGTGCCGCGCCCTTCGATTCCCTGTCGGTGGCCGACATCGGCGACGTCGCCATCAATACCTACAATCTGCTCGAATCGGTCCGCGTCATCGAAGAGGCGTATGAGGACCTGATGGCGCATCCGGTCATTCCGCTCACGCTGGGCGGCGACCACACCATCACCTTGCCTATCCTGCGCGCCATTGCACGCAAGCACGGCCCGGTCGGCCTGGTGCACGTCGATGCCCATACCGATACCAATGACGACATGTTCGGCGAGAAGATCGCCCATGGCACCACCTTCCGCCGCGCCGTGGAAGAGGGCTTGCTCGACTGCAAGCGGGTGGTGCAGATCGGACAGCGTGCGCAGGGCTACTCCAGCGGCGACTTCCAGTGGGGGGTGGACCAGGGTTTCCGCCTGGTGCAGGCCGAGCAATGCTGGCATCGCTCGCTGGCGCCGCTGATGGAAGAAGTACGCGCCCAGATCGGCGCCGGTCCGGTTTACCTGAGCTTCGACATCGACGGCATCGACCCGGCCTGGGCACCCGGCACCGGTACCCCCGAAGTGGGCGGGCTGACTTCCATCCAGGGCCTGGAAATCGTGCGTGGCTGCCGTGGCATGAACCTCGTGGGCTGTGATCTGGTGGAGGTCTCGCCTCCCTATGACTTGAGCGGCAATACCTCGCAGCTGGGCGCGAACCTGCTCTACGAAATGCTGTGTGTGCTGCCCGGCGTGACCTACCGCTGAGAGGCCGGCCATGGAGCTGAAGATCTTTCGCAGCGGCTGGGGCATGCAAGAACCCTGGAGCCGCTGCGTGGCCGAACTGCGCGAGGCCGGCTGCACTGGCCTGGAAGCGCGCCTGCCGATGGCGCTGCAGGAGCGGCGCGCATTGCGCGACCGCCTGCAGGCCGAGGCGCTGGATTACATCGCCATCGTCTTCAGTGGCGTGGACGTCGTTCCGCGCCAGGCCGACCGGCCGGAGGTGCATTTGCAGCACCTGGCGCGCGCCTTCGATGTGGCGGCGGAACTGCAGCCCCGTTTCGTGAATCTGCTGGCCGGCAACGACCGCTGGCCCTTGGCGGAACAAGTCGATTTCCTGGGGCGGGCGCAGGCCCTGGCCGATGATGCGGGCGTGCCTTGCAGCTTCGAGACCCATCGCGCCAGTTCGCTCTACAGTCCCTGGGTCACGCTGGACATCGTGCGCCAGCTGCCCCGGCTGCGCTACACCGCCGACATCAGCCACTGGGTCGTGGTCTGTGAGCGTTTGCTGGATGACCCGCTGGATGACCTCACACCCTTCCTTGAGCGTGTACACCATGTGCAGGCGCGCGTGGGCTATGCGCAGGGGCCGCAGGTCCCCGATCCGGCCGCACCCGAATACGCGCCCGAGCTGGCGTTCCACCAGCGCATCTGGGAGACGGTCTGGTCTTTCCAGCACGCCAGCGGCTATGCCACCAGCACGCTCACGCCGGAGTTCGGTCCGGACGGCTACCTGCATCTGCTGCCCTATACCCGCAGCCCCGTGGCTGACTTGTGGCAGCTCAATCGTTGGATGGCGCAGCAGGAGCGCGCGCATTTTGCACGCTGGTCACAACAGCATGGCATCGGTTCTTCGTCATCAACGCAGTCGTCTTCTACCGCAGGAGTTTGAACATGCATACCGGACAGCGCAATTTCACGGCCTTGCCCGTGATCGATATCAGCGGCCTGTATGGTGACGCGCCGACACGGCGCCAGGCCGTTGCCGACCAGCTGGGTGCGGCGGCGCGCGAGGTCGGATTTTTTTACATCACCGGCCACGGGATCGATCCGCAGCTGATCGCCGGCCTGCGCGAGGCCAGCCGCGCGCTGTTCGCGCAGCCGATGCCGTGGAAGATGCGCTATTACATCGGCGACGCCTGGGGCCACAAGGGCTATGTGCCCGAGGGCGAAGAGGTCTATTCCAAGGGCCGGCCCGATCACAAGGAAGCCTTCGACATCGGTTTCGAGGTGCCGGATGACCACCCGCTGGTACTGGCCGGCACGCCCCTGATCGGCAACAACAAATGGCCCGAGCTACCGGGTTTCAAGGAGGCCGTCTCCCGATATTACGAGGCGGTGTTCGCGCTTGGCCGCACCTTGTTCCGTGGCTTTGCCCTGGCGCTGGGCCAGCCCGAGGATGCCTTCGAGTCCCTGGTGACCTGTCCGCCCTCGAAGCTGCGCCTGATTCATTATCCGGTCGACCTGGAAGCGGTCGATGCGCCCGGCATCGGCGCCCACACGGATTACGAATGCTTCACCCTGCTGCTGGCCGATCAGCCCGGCCTGGAAGTGATGAACGACCAGGGCGCCTGGATCGACGCGCCACCCTGTTCGGTGGCCGGCGAGGAAGCTTTCGTCATCAATATCGGCGACATGCTCGAAGTGATGACCGCGGGCGCCTTCCCCGCCACGTCGCACCGCGTGCGCAAGGTGCAGCAGGAACGCTATTCCTTCCCGCTGTTTTTCGCCTGCGACTATCACACGCGCATCCGCCCCTTGCCGCAATTTGCCAGCGGATCTGAAGACGCGACCCGTTACGGTGAGCTGTCCATCGGAGAACACATGTATTCGCAGGCTCAGCAGACCTATACCTACCTCAAGCGCAAGGTGGAAGCAGGCGAGTTGGCGATGTCTGCGGACGCATTGAAGCCCGGCAGTTTTGGTTATACCCGGTCCAGGACGACGGCCGGCGGTTGAGTTCTCGCCCGTTTTCTTTTCTTTTTTTTCAGCCCGCTCACAGAAGGAGTCCAGCGCCATGACCCACCCCCTCCGCCGCATTTCGTTCAAGCGCCACCTGCTCACGCTGGCCCTGTCAGCCATGCTGCCGGTAGCAGCGTCCGCGCAGACCCTGGCCCCCGGCCAGCTCAAGGTCGGCATGGAAATCACCTACCCCCCTTTTGAATCCTGGCAGGGCGACAAGGTCGTCGGTTTCGATCCGGACATCGCCGAGATGCTGGGCCGGGAATTGAAGCTCAAGCCTTCCTTCGTCGACACCAAGTTCCCCAGCCTGATCCTGGGCCTGGGCGGTGGTCAGTTCGATGCGATCATTTCCGGCATGTACATCACCCCCGAGCGCACTGCCCAGGCCGATGCCATTGCCTACGGCAAGACCGGTGCGGCCATCATGGTGGCCAAGGACGGCGGCGTCATGCCCAAGAGCGAAAACGACCTGTGTGGCCTCAAGGTCGGCCTGCAAGCAGGGACCAGCTGGGTCAACGCCTTGAAGAAACTCTCGGCCGAATACTGTGTGCCCCAGGGCAAGCCGGCCGTGGCCGTGAGCGAATTCCCGACCGCGCCGGAAGCCTCGCAGGCCCTGCTGTCGAAGAACATCCAGGCCCAGATGGAAATCGCCGGTGCCGCCAAGATGCTGGCCGAGCGCAGCAAGGGCCGCATCGTCATCAGTTCGCAAGCACTGGTGTATCCGCAGACGCTGGGCATCTACGTCAAGAAGGGTAATACCGCCTTGTACCAGGCTTTGCAGAAAGCGCTGGCGGCAGGACAGGCCAGCGGGGAATACGCGGCCCTCATCAAGAAATACGATCTTGAGCCCGTGGCGGTAGCCAAGTAACGTCGACCTTGAACCACCGGGAGCCCTCGCATGGCATTAGATTGGTCGTATTTCTGGTCCCTGTTTTCCATGGGGATCTTTTGGCGCGCGTGTCTCACGGTGGTCGAACTGGGTTCGCTGGTGTGGGTACTGGGCATGGTGCTGGGCTTCTTGCTGGCCTGCGCCCGCACCTCCGGCACGCGCTGGATCAACTGGGCCGCCGGGCTGTATATCTGGCTCTTTCGCAGCCTGCCGCTGCTGGTCGTGGTGGTGGTGGTCTTCAACCTGCCGCAAATCTTTCCGCTGACCCGCGCCGTTGTCGGTGATCCCTTCTTTGCCGGGCTGGTGGCCATGGTGCTGACCGAGGCGGCCTACATGGCGGAAATTCATCGCAGCGGCCTGCAGTCGGTTGCACGCGGACAGCGCGAAGCAGGGCGGGCACTGGCGTTGAGCCGCCTGGGCACGATGCGGTTGATCGTCATGCCGCAGGCCTTCCGCATTGCCTTGCCCACTCTCATCAACGAATACGTCACCATCATCAAGCTCACGTCGCTGGTGTCGGTGATCTCCTTGCCGGAGTTGCTGATGACGGGCCTGCGCCTGTATTCGCAGAATTTCCTGGTGATGGAAACCCTGCTTGGCGTGGCCGTGTATTACGTGCTGCTGGTGACTCTTTTCAGCACGCTGCTGGGCTGGCTGGAGCGGCGCCTGGATCTGCAGAAGCGCCATCCAGCAACCCTCAGTGAGGGCCAGTGCAGCGCCTTGCGCAGCCATCTCGGCAAACCGCCTGTCGCACCGGCAGTGCCCCAGGCGGCGGGGCAGCCGAGTGCACTGGAGCTGATCGGCATCCATAAAGCCTATGGTGCGCATGAGGTGCTCAAGGGCGTGAACCTGAGCGTGAGGGCGGGCGAGGTGGTGTCCATCATCGGTCCTTCGGGCTCCGGCAAGACGTCGCTGATCCGCACCATCAATGCGCTGGAGAAGATCGACCAGGGTGAAATCATCCTTTTCGGCGAAGGCTATATCAGCGCCAACGCCTCGCTGGAGTCCAGCCTGGTACGCAATGGCATCGGCCGTATCGGCATGGTGTTCCAGGGTTTCAACCTGTTTCCGCACCTGAGCGTACTGGACAACGTACTGCTGGCACCGCGCTACCACCGCCAGCCGGGCGAGCCGGCGCTGCGCCAGACCCGGGCCCTGCAATTGCTCGACAAGGTGGGCCTGCTGGCGCACCAGCACAAATACCCGCACCAGCTTTCCGGCGGGCAGCAGCAACGGGTGGCCATTGCCCGGGCGCTGGCCATGTCGCCTGACGTGATGCTGTTTGACGAACCGACCTCGGCACTGGACCCTGAACTGGTCGGCGAGGTCTTGAAGGTGATCCAGGAATTGGCGCAGGAGGGCATGACGATGGTGATCGTCACCCACGAGATGGACTTTGCGCTGACCATCTCCGACCGCGTGCTGTTCATGGAAAACGGCCGCGTGCAACTGGATGCTTCGCCCCGGCAGATCCGGGAGGCCACCGCAACCGACGCCGCGACGCTGCGCGTGCGCCGCTTCATGGGATTGGATGCCTGAGATGACCACGACCCCCGATGAACTGATCCTGCGCCGCGACCTCGCGGCCGCTTACCGGCTGGCCGCACTGTTCGGCTGGGATGACACGCTCTACACGCACTTTTCGGTGCGGCTGCCGCGTGCGGACAACGCGGCCCCCGAGGAGGACCGTTTCCTCATCAATCCTTTCGGGCTGATGTTTGACGAAGTGCGTGCCAGCGACCTGCTGGTGGTGGACCTGCAAGGCCGCGTGGTATCGGGCAAGGCCGACTACAACGTCGCCGGCTTCACCATCCACAGCGCCGTACACATGGCGCGCGAGGATGCCCACTGCGTGCTGCATACCCACACGCTGCCCGGCATGGCCGTGGCAGCCTGCGAGCAGGGGCTGCTGCAGCTCAACCAGATCAGTACCGAGTTCCACCAGCGGGTCGGCGTGCATGCCTATGAGGGCGTGGCCTTCGACCTGGATGAACGTACACGCATCCAGCAATCGCTGGGCAACAACATCGCCTTGCTGTTGCGCCACCATGGACTTCTATCGGTGGGGCCTACGGTGGCCGATGCATTTGCGATCATGTTCTACCTCAATCGCGCGTGCGAGATCCAGATGGCTGCCGCGCAAATGGCCACAGTCGCCGGACCGGTTACCGAGATTGCCGCGCACTTGAGCCAGCACGCCTGCGAGCAGCTGCAAAGCGTCGAACATGAGCGCCAGATCCTGTGGCAAGCATGGCTGCGGCGCTTGGACCGACTGGATCCTTCCTACCGCGACTGAGGGCCACGCCATGCCGACCTTGTTGATTTGCAGCGCGACCGATGACCTCAGTGACCTGCACGCGGCGTTTCGTGAAGAGGCCGCGCGCCGCATGCCGGAGCTACAGGTGCGGCTGTGGCCGGACCTGCCCGATCCGGACGATGTGGAGGCCGTTGCCGGCTGGTATCCGCCGGCCGGGGTCATCGAGCGCTTGCCCAATCTGCGCCTGATTTCTTCCATTGCAGCCGGAGTCGATCATGTGCTCGGCGCTGCGCGGGCTCACCCTCTTGTGCCGGTGTGCCGCATCGTTGATCCCGCGCTGGCGGCAGGAATGGCCGAGTACGTCTTGTGGGCCGTGCTGTATTACCACCGCGCGCTGGACCAGGCGCTGCAGCAGCAGGTACAGCGTGTGTGGAAGACCCCGCCGCAAAAGCCGGCGCAACAGACCCATGTCGGCCTGATGGGGCTGGGTGCTCTGGGGAGCCATCTGGCCGGGGTGTTGCGAGGCCAGGGTTTCACTGTCAGTGGCTGGTCGCGTTCCGTGCATCACATCGATGGGGTAAGCACCTGTGCCGGTGACGATGCGCTTCATGCATTCCTGCAGGCACCCGATATCGTGGTCTGCCTCCTGCCGCTGACCGATGCCACCCGCAAGCTGCTGGGGCGCGACGTATTTGCGGCGATGAAGCCGGGCGCAGCGCTGGTACATTGCGGCCGGGGAGAGCATCTGGTGGAGGAGGACCTGTTGATGGCACTGGAACGGCAGCATCTGCGCGGGGCGGTGCTGGATGTCTTTGCGCAGGAACCGTTGCCCGCATCAAACGCGTTGTGGTCGCACCCGCGCGTGGTGGTCACGCCGCATATGGCGTCGAGTGCGCAGCCTGAGGTGATCGTCGGGCAGATTCTGGATAACTTGCAGCGGCTGCGCCGTGGAGAGGCTGCGTTGCATGAGGTTGATCGGAGCCGGGGATATTAGAAGAGGAGGGCGGTGCTGACATGGAATTGCGTATTTTGCTGGCGGACCTGTTTGGCTCGATAATACAGAGGCTACCGTACACTTTTACCAGACAGAGAGCGTCGAGTGCGTCTGAACCAACTGGAGCACACCTTTTTGCATGGCGCGCAGAGAGTAGTCGATCATTTGATGTACTTACTGGATTGAAAGTCAAATGAAAAAACATGGGCTATTGATTGATCGATTTGAAAGCCTTGGGTTTAGGTTGCTTCCGGGGCAGAAGATTAATACGAGCGATATAAGTTATTTTGGTTGTGACGATACCCGAGAGACGAATATCGAAGCATTTATAGCGGTTCGTTATCTTTCCCGGACTCAAAGATATGAATTTGACTTTGGCTTTGAGTCCCCAGATATTCGCTCATTTTTTCTGGACCAGATGCCGAATTTGTCTCTTGAATTGAAGTCGGCTATCGAAAAGATGAATCAAGAGAGACCCTATTGCTGGTTCACTTTGCCCCTCATATGGCAATCAATAAACTATCGCTTGAACTTGAACACCAAGGAAGAAGACTTAACGAATCTGTGCGCAGGGGCGCTTAAATCATTCAAGGAAAACGTTTTATTGCCTGTCCGAACTGATAAAGATTTGCTCGATGTTTGCTTGTCAGATATCCCTCCTTTTGAATGGAAATCCAGTACAAGTTATTTTGCTCGTTTTTGTCAAATTGCATATCTGGCGTCGAATACAAATTCTGATTTTGACTTGGCGGAGCGACGAGTTTCAGAGCAGTATCGGTTTATGCAAGCCTCAGATCTTTATGGTGCCAAATTAAAAGCGGATTTTTTTACGAAATTGGTTGAGTTCATTCGGGAGTACAAGTAGTGCAAAAAGCAGGTTGAGCTACAGGCGCATCGGCGTAGGTAGGTACACGCTTGACCGCGATGCGACGCCGATGGAGTTGGAGATCATGCGACTCGACGGGCAACCCCTGCAAGCACCAGTTGAGACACTCACCGGCTCCTGCTCCAGTACCCGTAGTAAAACCGCTGACCAATGTTTCGGGTTCGCAGTTTTCTTCGTCTAATGCTGCGGCGATGACGTCTGCAATGAGCGCATTTTCTCAGACGACGGCGCTTTTTGTTAAGTCTGTTGCGGATTCGGCAGACAAAGGAGTCATTGGTAAGGCATGGGACGTAGTCAAGGGTGCTGCAATTGGCCTTGTTGAAAATGCAGCGGCTGATGCGCATGACATGCCAATGGGCGGACGAGGACGAGAGCTTGGTTTGGATATGCCAACACCAAGAGAGATGTGTGGAGGATGTGATTATAGACCTAGTCAAATTCTCCCGGCTCCAGCAAATGCTGAACAGGAATTAGGTCGTGATTTGGCGCCCATCGCATCGATAGTCATTAGCGGTATGCGAAGACCAAGTCTGTCTGGCCTGTCGTTCGGCCAGATGCGAACAGCATTGGAGACAGCACAGGAGGCGTACAAAGGTAGCACAGCTATCGGCCACGCACTTTCAAAACATGCCGGACGTAATCCACAGATCTGCGGACGAATGTCCGGGGCAATGAAAACATGGAATGCTCAGGCGATGACACACTTTAGAGAGATTGTTCGCGCACCTGGAGAGTTCCAAGAAAAAGCCTACGACGGGCTGAAATTCCTTGAGAAGCGCTTGGAAGACGGCCGAGGTGTTCGACTAAATATGGATTCGACCTTTAAAGGCTGCATTGATTGAGTAAATATATGAACAATTCTTTCGAAGTCGTGTTTGAAAAGGTGCCACCACAGAAGATTGGTGAGCTTGTTAGCGAGCTTCTATCTCATGCGGGCGAGACTGAATGTATCGAATTTTCCGAGGAAAACGCAGGGGGAGATAGTCGTGCGTTTACCCCAGATGAGCTGGCTGACAAGCTATCGACCGGGCCGGACTTGACGGCGATGATTCGTGTACGACGCTTCAACACAAGTGCTGCGATTATTGATCTTCTGCTGATGAGAGCGATCAAGTATGACAACATCATTGATCTGGAGATTAGCTTCGACATCGATGATGGGGGAA
>NZ_DBIC01000339.1:0-23407 GCF_002296545.1 Herbaspirillum sp. UBA812
TGTGAAGCGTGATGTTCAGCTAGAGCGAGTGGGGCAGGGCGGATTCCATCCTGCTGCCACGCGCACGACATGGCCTGCTCATTCCGGTGAGCGGGCCATTTTTTCGTGGCGATCAGTCGTCGTCTTTGGTTGGCGCGATCCTGGCCAACTGCTGGGTCGCGATGAGCAGGGCACCACATGAAGTTTTCATCCCTTCCACGGCCACCCGTCGGCCCAGGTATTCGTAGTTTTCTTCACCTGGCAGGATGATGAATTCACATCGGCATTTCGGACAGTAGCCGCGATGGCCCACCCCGGCCATGGGCTTGCCGTACAGCTTCACATTGTCAAATCCTTGCTGGACAACGCCGCCATGCGAGGTCGGATCGTCGAGGCGGATGATGGCCCTGGTCATATGCACTCTCTTTCACAGGAGGAAAAGCAGGGAAGATAAAGCCATCGCTCAGCCTGTGGCGCATAGGCGGCAAGAGATCAATCACAGTCAGTAATTTTTGCAGCACTGCGTCGAATCATTTCGAGAAGTCAGGGCAGGGACTTCAGAAACTTTGTAAGGAAGGTTTCCTTTTTCTGTCATATTCCATAAAATAAATAAGAACTATTATCGTTCGTATTAAATAAAATGAATATGAAGAGGAATCCCTTGCTCCAGTCGTCCCTGCGCGCCCGCCCCAGCGCCATGTCCCGTGCTCTCCGTCCGGTGTTCATCAGCATGGCGTTGGCCGGCTCTCCTGCGCTGGTGCTGGCGCAGTCCACCACCGACAGCGCCGCAGCTGCCGCCAATGACAGTAGCGCCGGCCAATTGCCGACTGTGACCGTCTCGGCCCCCGCTGCAGGCGAGGGAACGCAGCACCTGCAAAGCCAGTCCAGCGCCGGTGCGCTCGGATCGCGTTCGCTGCTGGATACGCCCTTTTCCGTTACCAGCATCACGGCTGCGGATCTGGCCGACAAGCAGGTCAACAAGCTCGGCGACCTGTTCTACAACGAGGCCTCGGTCAGCGACAACAGCGGTGGCTACAGCGCCTGGGCTTCGTACATCACCATTCGCGGCTTGCCGGCGGACTGGCAGAATTCCTTCCGCATCGATGGCAAGCCCTTCCTCGGCTATGGCATCACGCTGCCCTACGATCACTTCGAGCACGTCGATCTGCTCAAGGGCTCGGCCGGTTTCATGTATGGCTTCGGCTCGCCGGGCGGGGTGCTCAACTACGTCACCAAGAAGCCCACCGACACCCCGGTGCGCAGCGTCTCTGTGGGCTATACCAGCAACAGCATCTGGAGCGAGCACGTCGATCTCGGCGGGCGCTTCGGCAACGACAACATGTTCGGCTATCGCCTCAACGTCACGCATGACCAGGGCGAGACCTTCAATGAAGGCCACATCCGCCGCAATTCTGCTTCGCTGGCGCTGGACGGACGCCTCACGCGCGACCTGACCTGGGATTTTCAGGCCATCTGGCAGAACAGCAATTCCACCGACCAGACGCCGTCGGTCGTCATCAGCAGCCTGACCGGCAGCCGCCTGCCCTCGGTGGTCAGCGGGGCCGACAAGACCCTGGTCGGTCCGGGCCAGCATCTCGATACCAACTTCCAGCTCTACCAGACCGGGCTGACCTATCGCCTCAACCCGGACTGGAAGGCCAACCTCAGCTACAGCCACAGCACCTCCAAGCGCTTCCGCAACGAGGACATCGCGATGCTCTCGGATGCCGCCGGCAACTACACCGACTGGCGCTCGGACAGCCGCGAAGGCCATACCTTCGACCAGTGGCAGGCCATGCTGGAAGGCAATGCCCGCATCGGCAGCATCGATCATCAGCTGGTGCTGGGGGCCTCGTGGCAGAAGCAGGTCAATGATTACTCGATCAGCTCGGTGTACAAGCAGATCGGTACCGGCAATCTCTATACGCAGAACACCAATGCGTATTACAGCAGCACCGAGCTGCAGACCTATCACAACGCCATCATCACCCAGCAGGCGGTCTTCGCCAGCGATACGCTGAACTTCTCGGAGCGCTGGTCGCTGCTGGCCGGTGGCCGCTACAACCAGTTCCGCCAGGATAATTTCAGCACCAGCGGCACCCTCAGTTCGCGCTACGACAAGTCGGCCTTGACGCCTACGGTAGCCTTGATGTTCAAGCCCGAGCGCAATACCACCCTCTACACCAGCTATGTGGAATCGCTGGAGCAGGGCGGCGTACCGGGCGTGACCAACACCAACTACGGCAGCCAGCTGAAGCCGCTCAAGAGCAAGCAGTACGAGGTCGGTGCCAAGACCGATCAGCAGAACTGGAGTGCCACCGCTGCGCTGTTCCGTATCGAACGCGCCTCGGAATACACGCTCAACGGGGCGCTGGTGCAGGATGGCCAGTCCAACTACCAGGGGCTGGAACTGGGCGCAGCCTATCGTCCGACCGCGCAGTGGCAAGTGGCCGGCAGCCTCATGCTGCTGGATGCCAAGTACGACAAGGGCAATACCTACAATGGCAATCGCGTGGCCGGTGCGCCGCGCAACATGGCGACCGCATCGGTCGCCTATCTGGTGCCGCAAGTCGCTGGCCTGAAGCTCTCCGCCGATGCCAAATTCACCGGCAGCACCATGGCCCGCGCCGCCAACGACATCGAACTGGCCAGCTATACGCTGTTCAACCTCGGTGCCAGCTACACCACGCGCATCGGCCAGCACGACACGACTTTCCGGGCCTCGGTGAACAACCTGCTGGACAAGCGTTACTGGCAATACCAGTACGAGAACTACATCAAGCCGGGTGACCCGCGTACCTTCAGCGTGTCGGCCAAGGTCGATTTCTGATCTGGTCATGGTCGCCCTCCCGGCAGTCCCTGAATCACTCCGCCAATTAGCCAGGTAATCGAGCCCATGCGCGCACTTCTCGTCCTCCTCCATCGCTGGTTCGGCCTGGCCGTGGCCGTGTTCCTGTTCATCGCCGGCGTGACCGGCGCGCTGATCTCCTGGGATCACGAACTGGATGCCTGGCTCAATCCTCAACTGTTCCATGCCCGCAGCGCGGACCGTCCGGACGTCGGGCAGCCCTTGCCCGGGCTGGAACTGGCGCGGCGCGTGGAAGCGGCCGAGCCCAAGCTGCGCGTGACCTATGTGCTCACCGAAGCCGAGCCCGGCCACACCATCAGCATGATGGTCGAACCGCGCCTGGATGCAGTGACCGGCAAGCTGCCGGTCCTGGATTACAACCAGATCGCGGTGGATCCGGTAACCGCTGAAATACAGGGCCGCCGCATGTGGGGCGCGATTTCGCTGGCGCGTGAAAACCTGCTGCCTTTCCTCTACAAACTGCATTACACGATGCACCTGCCGGACATGGGCGGGATCGAGACCGGCATCTGGCTGATGGGCATCATCGGCATCGTGTGGGCGCTGGATTGCTTCATTGCGCTCTATCTTTCCTTCCCCAACTGGCGCAGCTGGCGCAAGTCGCTGGCCTTCCGCTGGCGCGAGGGCGGGCACAAGCTCAACTTCGACCTGCACCGCTCGGGCGGGGTCTGGATCTGGGGCTTGCTGCTGGTGTTGGCGGTGACGTCGGTGTCGATGAACCTGGAGCGGCAGGTCATGCGTCCGATTCTGCAAAGCGTCTCCACCCTGACTGCGGGTCCCTTCGACACGCGTACGCCGATTGCGCCCGACAAGGTGCCGGAGCCGCGTATTTCACGCGAGGAAGCGGTGGAACTGGGACGCGCGCAAGGCGAGAAGCTGGGCCTGACGGAGCCGGTCGGCGGGGTCTTCTACTCGGGCATGTTCGGGGTCTATGGCGTGGGCTTCTTCCAGCCTGGCAATGACCATGGCGATGTGGGCCTCGGCAATGCCTGGCTGTATTTCGATGCCATGAGCGGCGCCTATGAAGGCGGCAAGATCCCGGGGCGCGGCAGTGCAGGCGATATCTTCCTGCAGGCGCAGTTCCCGCTGCATTCCGGCCGCATCCTCGGGCTGACCGGACGCGTGCTGATTTCGTTGATGGGCGTGCTGGTGGCGATGCTGTCGGTGACCGGGGTAATCATCTGGGTGCGCAAGCGCCGTGCCCGCCTGCAGCAGCGCGAGCGCCTGGCCGCCCAAAAGACACCGGCCCGCGAGGGGCCGGTGGTGGAAGCGCAGTGACGCCGCGCAAGGCATCCTGACGGTGTCAGTGCGCCATCAGCACCGGCAGCGTCATGGTCTTGAGGATGGTCAGCGTCACGCCGCCCAGCAGCACTTCGCGGAAGCGGGTGTGTCCGTAGCCGCCCATGACCAGCAGGTCGGAACCCTTGTCGGCCGCCAGTGAAAGCAGGGCATTGCCGATATCGAGCGTGGTCTGTTCCTGCGCCACTTCCACCTTCACGCCATGGCGCGCGAGATAGAGCGCGATGTCGGCACCGGGTTGCTCGCCGTGGGTGCCCAGGCGCTTGTCGGAGTTGAACAGCACCACCGTCACGTTGTCGGCCTGGCGCAGCAGCGGCAGGGCGGCCGTGATGGCGCGGGTCGATTCCATGCTGCCATCCCAGGCGATCAGGGCATTCTTGCCTACCTGCTTGAATTCACCGGCGCTGGGGATGATGAGCACCGGGCGCGGTGAATTGAGCATGACGTACTCGGGCAGGTCGGTGAGGAAACTGTCATTGGCATCGTCCAGGTCGGCCTGGCTCACCACTACCAGGTCGGCATAGCGCGCCTGCAGGGCCAGTCCACCCTCGGCATCGTCATCGACGAAACGCTTTTCGCAGGAGGGCACGCCGACGCTGTTGGCAATCTTGTCGAAATTTTCCAGCGCGGCCAGCGCGCGGTCGCGGAAACCATCCATCTGCGCCGCGATGTAGGCCGCGCCTTCCATGGTGATGAAGCTGGAGATGCCGCTGACGGCGCTGCCGATCAGGTGCGCCTGCTGTGCGCGGGCCAGTTCGGCGGCAATGCGGATGCGCTGGGCGGCGTGACGCGACTGGTCGACGTGGACCAGGATGGACTTGTAGCTCATGGTGGCTCCTCGGAAATTCGTGGGGGGAAGACATCCGGGGCGGGATGCCATGCAGGCAGATTAGGCCGGGCACCTCCATGCGTCCAGCCCAAATCCCGGGCTGCTTGACGCATGTCAATCGTAGCCCGCTCCTCTTGTAGGGAAGCATCCTTGGCTTGTTTCCATACAAGCACGATGGTTGCGGTATGCTTGTCGGCTTTCGCAACCTGCCTGCCGATCCGGGACTGTCCATGCCATCCATCTTCCACCTGGCCTACCACGTGCGCGACCTCGACCAGTCGCGCCGCTTCTATTGCGACCTGCTGGGTTGCGCCGAAGGGCGCAGCACCGAAACCTGGGTCGACATCGATTTCTTCGGCCATCAACTTTCGCTGCACCTGGGTGAACCGTTTGCCGTGAGCAATACCGGCCATGTCGGCCATCATCTGGTGCCGATGCCGCATCTGGGCGTGATCCTGCAACTGGATGAATGGCAGCAACTGGCGGATCGCCTCAGCGCCAGCGGCGAGGTGCAATTCGTGCTGGCCCCGCAGATCCGCTTTGCAGGCGAACCGGGCGAGCAGGCGACGATGTTCTTCCTCGATCCCTCGGGCAACCCCATCGAAGTCAAGGGCTTCCGCGATCTGGCTACGGTGTACGCGAAATGAGTGCGCCTGCGCCCATCCCCTTTGTCAGCCAGAGCGATGCCGCTGCGGTAGCGGCATGGTTGCAGGCCCTGCGTGCAGCCATGCCGGAGGAAGAGATCATCGCCTTCAGCGAGCTGGACGAAGACCAACGCGCGCAATGCCGCGTGGCCATCGTCGCCAATCCTGATCCGGCGCAACTGAAATTGTTGCCGAAACTGCAGTGGGTGCATAGCGTCTGGGCGGGGGTGGAGCGGCTGGTGGCCGATCTCGGACAGAGCGACTTGCAGATCACGCGCCTGGTCGATCCGCGCCTGGCCGCCACCATGGCCGAAGCCGTGCTGGCGTGGACGCTCTACCTGCATCGCGACATGCCGCATTACGCGCGCCAGCAACAGGCGCGGCAATGGCAGCCGCTGGACTATGTGCTGCCGGAGCAGCGCCGCGTCGGCATCCTCGGCCTGGGCGCGCTGGGTGAAGCGGCAGCCGTGGCATTGCGCCAGGCGCGTTTCCCGGTGCTGGGCTGGAGCCGCAGTGCGCGCAACGTGCCGGACGTGCGGACCTGCAGCGGCATGGACGGGCTGGCGGAGATGCTGGCACAGACCGACATTCTGGTCTGCCTGCTACCGCTGACGGCCGAAACGCGCGGACTGCTGGATGCAGCGCGGCTGGCACTGCTACCTCCTCAGGCACAGCTCATCAATTTCGCACGCGGGCCGATCATCGATGATGAGGCGCTGCGCGAGGCGCTGGATGCGGGCAGGTTGCGCCATGCGGTGCTGGACGTGTTCGCCATCGAGCCCTTGCCGCCGGAGGCGTGGCCGTGGTCGCATCCTGCAGTGACGGTGCTGCCGCATTGTTCGGCACCGACCGATTCGGGTACCGCTTCAGCCATCGTGGCCGCCAATATCCGCCGCTATCGCAACTCCGGCGAGATCGCTGCCAACGTGGATCTCAAGCGTGGTTATTGAACTCTTGAGCCATTGAGCCAAACCGGCGCGCTCACTGGCGCGCGATGGTGAAGCCGATGGTATTGTGCCCGCCGCTGCTGCTGGCAAAAGCGCGCCCGCCATGCATGCGGGCCACTGCCTTGACGATGGCCAGCCCCAGGCCGTGGCCGTGGCTGCCGTTGATGTCCTGGCGCGCGCTGTCGACGCGGTAGAAGCGGTCGAACAGGCGCGGCAGGTGTTGCTCGTCGATGGCCGGGCCGGGATTGGTCACGGCCACGCGCACCATCTCTTCGCCGCCGGAAATGTCGATGCGCAATTGCGCGCCCTGCGGCGAATGCTGGATGGCGTTCTGGATCAGGTTGGTGAGGGCGCGTTTGAAGAGCGCCGTTTCCATGGTGGCTGTGGCCTCCAGATCGCCCGCCACGGTGATGGACATGCCGGTGTCATCCAGCACGAACTCGAAGAAATCCACGGTCTTCTGCACCGCTTCGGCGACCCGCACCGGTACCCGGGCAGTGGCCGCTTCGCCCTGGTCGGAGCGCGCCAGGAACAGCATGTCGTTGACGATGGAACGGATGCGGTCCAGCTCTTCCAGGTTCGATTGCAGCACGTCCTTGAATTCCCCCGCACTGCGTTCGCGCGCCAGCGCCACCTGGGTCTCGCCGATCAGGTTGGCCAGCGGCGTGCGCAACTCATGGGCCACATCCGCATTGAAGGCTTCGAGCTGGGTATAGGCCTGCTCGATGCGTTCCAGCGCGCCGTTGAAGGCATCGGCCAGCACCGACAATTCTTCCGGCAAGGCTTCCACCGGCATGCGGGCCGACAGCTTGCGCGGGGAAAAGCTTTGCGCGCGCGCCGACATGCGCCGCAGCGGCGCCAGCCCCGCCCGGGCGATCCAGTAGCTGGAGATGACCGCCAGCACGATGCCCAGCAGCGAAGAAATGCTGGTGGCCAGCAGGAAGGTGCGGCGCATCTCGAAGTAGGGAGCGCCATCGACACCGACCGTCACGCGCACTTCAGGACGATCCTCGAAGGCCGGCAGGGTGCGCGTCATGATGTGCAGTGGATAGGCGCGGCCCGGCAGGTGCAGGCGGCCGACCTGTTTGCCGTCGGCATGATTGATGGCCGAGGGCGCGAGCCGCGTCAGGTCGCCATAGGTGTAGCGGGGATCATCGCTGGCGATCCAGAAGAACACGTGCTGGTCGGCCTGCGAGAGCGTCGACAGTTTCAACTGTACGCGGGCCCAGCGCTCGGTGTTGCCGGCGCGCTCGATCTGGTAGCTGATGTCGTTGAGGGTGGTGAAGAGCGCATCGCGCTCATGGCGCAGCAGTTCCCCCTTCAGGACGGTGTAGAGCACCACGCCGGCCACTGCAAAGATCAACAGGGCCGACGCCGCCGACATCAGCACCAGCCGCGCGGTGATGGATTGGCGCAGCGGCAGGCGGCGCTTCTTTGCCGGCGCGGCAGCGGCCTCACTCATCGCCGGCATCGGAGGTGGCGCGCGGCTCCAGCACGTAGCCCATGCCGCGCACGGTATGCAGCAGCTTCTGCTCGAAGGGCGCGTCGATCTTGGCGCGCAGGCGCTTGATGGCGACTTCCACTACGTTGGTATTGCTGTCGAAATTCATGTCCCAGACCAGTTCGGCGATGGCGGTCTTGGAGAGGATCTCGCCCTGTCTGCGTGCCATCACGGCCAGCAGGGCGAACTCCTTGGCGGTGAGGTCGATGCGCAGCCCGCCCCGGAAGGCCTTGCGCGAGATCAGGTCGATCTGCAGGTCGCCGATGCGCAGCTGCGGCGCTTCCTGCACGCGGCCACGGCGGGTCAGGGCCTGCAGGCGGGCCAGCAGTTCCAGGAAGGAGAACGGCTTGATGAGGTAATCATCGGCGCCGTCATGCAAGCCCTTGATGCGGTCTTCCACGCTGTCGCGCGCGGTCAGCATGATGACCGGCGTCTGCTTGACGGTACGCAGCGAACGCAGCACGGCAAAGCCATCCAGGCCCGGCAGCATGACGTCCAGCACGATCACGTCGTAGTCATGCTGGATCGCCAGGTGCTGCCCGTCGATGCCGTTGCTGGCCACATCCACCGCGCATCCCTGCTCGGTGAGGCCCTTGCAGAGGTATTCGGACATCTTTTGCTCGTCTTCGACTATCAGGATCTTCATTCGGTCTCCACTGGCCGCGCCGGGAACATTCCCCGGCGCCGGCCCATGCCGGATTCTACCTTCCCGGCTCCCCTTGTTGATGAACAGGCTACGGAGTCAATGTTCCTGCGCCAGGCGCGCGGCCTTGCGTTCCTGCCTTGCCTTCTTCTTGCGTTCGTACCAGTAGTGCGCACGGTCCAGGTAAAGGTAGACCACCGGCGTGGTGAAGAGCGTGAGCGCCTGCGACAGCACCAGGCCGCCGACCATGGCATAACCCAGCGGCCGGCGCAGCTCGGAGCCGGCACCATGGCCGAGCATGAGCGGCAGGCCCGAGAGCAGGGCGCACATGGTGGTCATCATGATGGGACGGAAGCGCAGCAGGCAGGCCTGGTAGATCGCTTCTTCCGGCTTCAGGCCCTGGGTGCGCTCGGCGGTGAGGGCGAAGTCGATCATCATGATGCCGTTCTTCTTGACGATGCCGATCAGCAGGATGATGCCGATCAGGGCGATCACCGACAGGTCGTAACCGCCGATCATCAGGATCAGCAGTGCCCCCACGCCGGCCGAGGGAAGCGTGGAGAGAATGGTCAGCGGATGGATGTAGCTCTCGTAGAGCAGGCCCAGCACGATGTAGACCGCGATCAGGGCGGCCGCGATGAGATAAGGCTGCGAGGCCAGCGAATCACCGAAGGCCTTGGCCGTTCCCTGGAAGTTGCCCACCAGGGTCTGCGGCACGCCCATCTCGTCCTTGGTCTTCTGGATGATGTCCACCGCCTCGCCCAGCGAGACGCCCTTGGCCAGGTTGAAGGAAATCGTCACCGCCGGGAACTGGCTCTGGTGGCTGATCGACAGGTAAGAGGTCTTGGTGGTATCGACCTTCACGAAGGTCGACAGCGGCACCTGCTGGCCGGTCAGGGGCGAGGTCAGGTAGAGTTTGTCGAAGAGTGAAGGATCCTTCTGCAACTGTGGCGTCACCTCCAGAATCACGCGGTAGCTGTTGATCTGCGTGAAGTATTGCGCCACTTGGCGCTGGCCGATGGCGTCATAGATGGTGGCATCGATGAGCGAAGGCGAAATGCCGAAGCTGGAGGCGCGTGCGCGGTCGATGGTGATGACCGCTGCTGCTGCCTGGTTCTGCTGGTCGGAGGCCACGTCGGTCAGCTGCGGCAATTGGCGGAAGCGATCCAGCATGCGCGGTGCCCACACGTTCAGTTCATCGAGGTCGGTGTCGGTGATGGTGTACTGGTACTGGGTGCGCGAGAGGCGGCCACCGACGTTGATGTCCTGGCTGGCCTGCATGAACAGGTTTACGCCTTGCACCTTGGCCACCTGCGGACGCAGGCGCGCGATGACTTCGTCGGCATTGGTGGTGCGGCCTTCATCCTTGGGTTTCAGTGCGATGAAGAATTGCCCGGTATTGAAGGTGGTGGAACCGGCGCTCATGGCAAAGCCGATCACGTCCGGATCCTTGCGCACCACCTCGGCCACCTTCAGCAGCCGTTCCTGCATGGCCGCCGAAGACGTATCCTGGGCCGACTCGGCAAAGCCGACGATGACGCCATTGTCCTGCTGCGGGAAGAAACCCTTGGGGATGAAGATGAACAGCACCACCGTCAGGGCCACCGTGGCGATGAAGCTCATCAGCGTGATGAACTGGTGCTTCATCACCACGTCGAGCCCGCGCTTGTAGCCATTGAGCATGGCATCGAAGCAGCGTTCGAACCATTGATACAGCTTGCCGTGCTGACGGCCATGCTCGTTCTTGAGGAAGCGCGAGCACAGCATGGGCGTGAGGGTGAGCGAGATGATGACCGAGACCGCAATGGTCAGCGTGACCGTCACCGCAAATTCGCGGAACAGCCGCCCGACGATGCCACCCATCAGCAGCAGCGGAATGAACACCGCCACCAGCGACACCGAGATCGAGATGATGGTGAAGCCGATCTCGCCCGCGCCCTTGAGGGCCGCTTCCAGCGGCGACATGCCCTCCTCGACGTAGCGGTAGATGTTTTCCAGCATGACGATGGCGTCATCGACCACGAAACCGACCGCAATGGTCAGCGCCATCAGCGAGAGGTTGTCGAGGCTGTAGCCGACCACGTACATGACCCCGGCCGTGCCCATGATGGCCAGCGGCACCGTGACCGACGGGATCAGGGTGGCCGCCACATTGCGCAGGAACACGAAGATCACCATCACCACCAGCGCGATGGTCAGCACCAGGGTGAATTCCACATCCTCGACGGAGGCGCGGATGGTCTGGGTGCGGTCGATCAGGGTGTTGACGTTGATCGCCGCCGGGATGGCCGCGCGCAGGCGTGGCATGGCGGCCTTGATGCGGCCCACGGTCTCGATCACGTTGGCACCGGGCTGCTTGGTGATGGCCAGCACGATGGAGCGGCCATTGCTGATGGTGTGATCGGCCGTATTGGCCGCACCGGCAAAGGCCCAGGCGGCGATCTTGTTGTTCTCCGGACCGTCGATGGCGATGCCGATGTCCTTGACGCGGATCGGCGCGCCATTGCGCCAGGCCAGGACCATGTCGTTCCACTGCTCGGCCTTGAGCAGCTGGTCGTTGGTATAGACGGTGAAGGCCTGGCGTGCGCCATCGACCGTCCCCTTGGGCTGGTTCACCGTGGTGGTGGCGATGACGCCGCGGATGTCTTCCAGGCTGATGCCCAGCGTAGCGATCTTGGCCGGATCGACCTGGATGCGCACGGCCGGTTTCTGCTGGCCGTTCACGCTCACCAGGCCCACGCCCGAGATCTGCGAGATCTGCTGGGCCAGGATGTTGTCGGCATAGTCGTTGACCACGGTCAGCGGCAGTGCATCGGACTGCACCGACATGATCATGATGGGCGAATCGGCCGGATTGATCTTGCGGAAGGTCGGCGGATTGGGCAGGTTGGCCGGCAACTGGCCGGTGGAGGCGTTGATGGCGGCCTGCACGTCCAGCGCGGCGGCATCGATGTTGCGGTTGAGGTCGAACTGCAGGGTGATCTGGGTACTGCCCAGGGTGCTCTGCGAGGTCATCTGCGAGAGTCCAGCGATCAGCGAAAACTGGCGTTCCAGCGGCTGTGCGACGTTGGACGCCATGGTCTCGGGACTGCCTCCCGGCAATTGCGCGGTCACCTGGATGGTCGGGAAATCGACCTGAGGCAAGGGCGCGACCGGCAACAGCGGCCACACCGCGATGCCCACCAGCAGGATGGCGATGGCCAGCAGCGTGGTGCCGATGGGGCGCTTGATGAAGGCGGCGGAGACGCTCACTTGGTGCTTCCTTTCGCGTCAGCGTTGGCGGCAGGTGCAGCAGCAACAGCGCCCTTGGCCGGCTGCGGCTTGCTTTCCACGATGCGGCTGCCCGGCTTGAGCTTGTACTGGCCGTCGATGACGACACGCTGGTCCGCCGTCACGCCGCTGTCGGCGGCCAGTACGGCGACGCCGTCCTGGATGCGGTCGACCTTGACCGGCTGCATGTTGGCCTTGTCGTCCTGGTCGATGGCATAGACATAGGTGCCTTGCTGGTTGCGCTGGATGGCGGCAGCGGGCACGGTCAGGGCGTTGCCGTGGCTGTTCATCTGCAGGCGGGCATTGACGTACTGGCCCGGCCACAGCTTGTGTCCGGCATTGTCGAAGCGCGCCTTCAGCTGCACCGTGCCGTTGGTGGTGTTGATCTGGTTGTCCAGCAGCACCAGCTTGCCGGTGGCCAGTACTTCCTGCGAGTCGCGCGCGTACGCGATCACCTTCAACGGCTGCTGGCTGTTGCGCTGGGCGCGGTTGATGCCGACCACGGCTTCTTCCGGCAGGGTGAAGACCAGCGTAATGGGATCGATCTGGTTGATGACGACCAGGCCATTGGCATCGGCCGCGTGCACGATATTGCCCGGATCGACCAGGCGCGCACCGACACGACCCGAGAGTGGCGCATTGATGGTGGTGTAGCTCAGTTGCACCTTGGCATAGGCCACCTGCGCCTCATCGGTCTTGACCGCTGCCTCCAGCTGCGCCACCAGCGCCTTCTGCGTATCCAGCTGCTGCTGGGTGGCCGCATCCTGGCTGCGCAGGGTGGTATAGCGCTGCAGGTCCAGGCGTGCATTCATGAGCGTGGCGGCATCCTTTGCCCGTTGCGCTTCGGCCTGCGCAAGCTGCGCCTGCAGCGCACGCGGGTCGATCTGCGCCAGCAGTTGTCCCTTCTTGACCTCCTGGCCTTCCTCGAAGCCGACCTTGTCCAGCTGGCCGTCGATGCGGGTCTTGACGACCACGCTGGCGTTGGCGGTGACCGTGCCGACGCCGGCCAGATACAGCGGCAGATCGCGCTCCTGCACGCGGGCCACCGAGACCGATACCGGTGGTGCTGTCTTGGCGGCGGGCTGGTCGGCTGCGGTGGCGCGTTGCATGGCGCTCCAGCCGCCGACGCCGGCGGCCAGGATCAGGGCCGTCGCCACGACGATGGCCAGCGGGGAGCGTTGCGGAGTCGGGGAAGTCTTGGGGGAGTTGGGTGAGGTGGTCATGCCTGAAACTCGTCCTGGAAAATGCACATGGGATTCGGAAGATGGGCCGCGCACATCAGCGCGCTGCCATCGGTGCCTGCACGCTGGCCGGATCGGTCTGTCCGACCTGCCAGCCGCCGCCGGTGGCCTTGATCAGCGCCACGCTGGCGACCAGCTGGCGGCCCAGCAGGGTGACTGCGCTGCGCTGGTTGGTCAGGGAGGTGGCCTGGGTGGTGACGACCGACAGATACGTCACGGTACCGGCCTGGTACTGGCTCATCGCCAGCCGTTCGGCCAGCTGCGCCGATCTGACGGCCTGGGCCTGGGCCGCGCTTTCCTGATCCAGCACGCGCAGGGTGGAGAGGTTGTCTTCCACGTCCTGCAGGCCGGCCAGGACCATCTGCTTGTATTGCGCAGCGGCAGCGTCATAGGCGGCCATCGCAGCGTCGTTGCGGGCAGTGCGCGCGCCGCCATCGAAGAGCGTCTCGGCCAGCGCTGCACCCAGCGACCAGACGCGGCTGGGCGTGTTGAACAGGTCGGCGAACGAGGCGCTGTTGTAGCCGCCGGTGGTCGACAGGGTCAGGGTCGGGAAGTAAGCCGCACGGGCCACGCCGATATTGGCGTTGGCGGCAGCGGCCAGGCGTTCGGCATTGGCGATGTCGGGGCGGCGCTCCAGCAGGTCGGAGGGCAAACCTGCCGGGATTTGCGGCAGGCTGGCCTGCAGGCGCAGGGCATTGGCATCCATGCCGCTGTCGGTGGCCGCCGCCGCTGGCAGGGGAGCCAGGCTGAAGGCCGCCGGTGCCTTGCCGATCAGCATGGCGATGGCGTGTTCCAGCTGGTTGCGGGTGGCGTCCAGGTCGATCAGCTGGGCCTGGGCCGAGCGCAGCTGCGTCTCCGCCTGGGCTACGTCGGAGCGCAGGGCGGTACCGGCTTCGTATTGATGCGTGGTCAGTTGCAGCGAACGGGTATAGGCCTCGACCGTGCGGCGGTACAAATCCTTTTGCAGGTCCGTCACGCGCAGTTGCAGGTAGTTCTGCGCCAGCGTGGCCTGGATCGCCAGGCGGGCCGCGGCCAGGCTGGCGGCGCTGGCCTGGGCGCTGGCATCGCCGGCCTCGGCACCGCGCCGGATGCGGCCCCAGACGTCCGCTTCCCAGGAGGCATTCAGGCCCACGGTGTAGCTGTCGCCCAAGCGTTGCACGCCGTTGGTATTGGTCTGCGCCCGGGTCGCACCGGCCTGCGCGCCGACGGTCGGCCACAGGCTGGCGCGCGCCACGGCGGCCGTGGCCTGGGCCTGGCGATACTGGGCAGCGGCTTGCTGGATGGTCTGGTTGGCGGCGTTGGCCTGATTGACCAGGTCGTTGAGGATGGGATCGCCATAAGCTTCCCACCAGCGTTGATGGTCATCGGCCTGGCGCGGCGCGGCCACTTTCCAGGGGCCTTGTTCCTTGTAGGCCTGGGGCAGATCCATGGCCGGGCGCACGTAATCGGGCCCGACCGCGCAGCCGCCCAGCAGCGCGGCCAGCACCAGTACCGTCATTCCCTTCTTGGCGCGGAAGGGGGAGTGTTGTGGGGGATGAGTGAAATGACGAAGACGGGCGCTGGCTGCGACGCGGCGAAACGGGACGACCATAGGGCTCACGATGATGGCTTGCGGATGAAGGAATGGCCGGCCACGCGGCACCCCTCAGCACCCGAGGCCGACCCCTGCTTACGGCGCTAATGTAAGCCCGGCCGCTCAACGCGAGGCTGACATCAACATGACAATTTTGTCAGCCAGGACGTACACCGACATAGGCAGCCCGCGGGCGGATCAGGCTGCCGCCGCGGCCCTGTTCCAGCGCATGGGCGATCCAGCCCAGCGAACGCCCCAGCGCAAACAGGCCGAAGGCACTGCCGGGCGGCAGGTGCAGATGGCGCCGCACGGCGGCCAGGGCAAAGTCCACCGAGGGCGGATGGCCGGTCAGTTCGCGGACCACCTCGATGGTTTGCTGCCAGCGCGGATGGACCGGCAGCAGCGGCGCCAGCAGGGCGGAAGCGCGCACGTCACCCTGCGGATAGAGATGGTGGCCAAAGCCGGGCAGCTCTTCGCCGCGCGCCAGCCGTTGCCGCAGGCTGGCGGCGGGATCGTCCTGTTCATCCAGCGTCTCGAGCAGGGCTTCGACACGCGCCGTGGTGCCGCCATGCAGCGGCCCGGACAGCGCGGTCAGCCCGCCGATGACGGCCGCCTGCAGGTTGGCGCCGGTCGAGGCGATGCATCGGGCAGTAAAACCCGAGGCATTGAGTTCGTGGTCGGCGCACAGCACCAGGGCACGGCGTACCAGCTGCGCACCGGCCGCATCCAGTCCCCAGGCGCTGGCACATTGCTGGTGCAGGGGCGCGGTGGAAGGCGCCGTTCCGAGCAGGCAGGCGGCCAGGCGGCGTACCAGCAAGCCGCAGCTGGCCAGCTGGCGCGGCAGCGGCAGGTGCCATTGGGCGCCGATGTCTTCGGCGCAGGCCAGGGCAAACAGCGGCAGCAAGGTCTGCTCGGCGCGGCCTGCGCTCCACGCGGACTGGACGCTCTCCAGCCGCGGCGGCCGGGCCGGCGGCACCGGGCCGAAGGCATCCTCCACCGCGCAATCCCAGAGCAGGGCGGCAACCTCTTCGACGCTGGCTTCGGCGCTCAGGGTCACGGCATCATGGCCCCGGTAATAGAGCCGGCCGTCTTCGATCAGCGTGAGCGCCGATTCCAGTACCGGCAAGCCCCAGTCCAATGCTGCCCGCGCCACCTCGCGCGGCTTGCGGCCACGGGAACGGCTGGCGGCCAGCCGCTCGACCTCGGTGGCCAGGTAGCGGCGGTCGCGGGCCTGCCCGCCGGGATGGGCGTGCAGCAGGCCGCGGCTGACGTAGGCGTAGAGCGTCTGGCGGGATACGCCGAGCAAGGTGGCGGCCTCGGAAGAGGAAAGATAGCGGCTCATGGGGGCCCTGAAAGACAGACAAGTTGATTAAATTAATCAATATTGACGATTAATTCAAGGCTAGTATCCTGCAGTCATCGCCCTTTCATTCCGAGGATTGCCATGACATCCCTTTCCCCCTCGCAAGCCATGCTTGCCACGATGTGGAGCGCCCTCGACGGCGATCCTGACGCTCTTGCCGCCGTGCGCCTGACGGGCGAGGGCGGGTTGTCGTCGGTGTTTGCCACCACGGACCTGGCCCAGGCATCGATAGCGGCAGCCGGACTCGCGTTGGCCGGGCTGGTCAGCGGTGCCGGCGGGGCTTACCCCGAGGTGAGCTGCGATCGCCGCCTTGCAGCGATGTGGTTCAGCAGCAGCCTGCGGCCCGAGGGCTGGGCGCCGCCGCCTTTGTGGGATGCGGTAGCGGGCGATTACCGCGCCGCCGATGGCTGGATCCGCCTGCACACCAATGCCAGCCATCACCGTGCCGCAGCCCTGGCAGCGCTGGGGCTGGATGCAGGGCAGGCCACGCGCGAGGACGTGGGTCGTGCCGTCTCGGGCTGGCGCGCCAGCGAACTGGAAAGCGCCGTGGTAGCCCACGGCGGCTGCGCCGCCGAAATGCGCAGCCAAGCGCAATGGGCAAGCCATCCGCAAGGCGCGGCCGTGGCGTCCGAGCCGCTGGTGGCCTGCCGTTACTTCGATGCGGCTGCGGCCGCGCCGCGCCCGGTGGACCCGGCGCGGCCACTGGCCGGGGTGCGGGTACTGGATCTGACGCGGGTGCTGGCAGGCCCGACTGCCACGCGTTTGCTCGCCGCTTTCGGGGCCGATGTGCTGCGCATCGACCCGGCCTCGTGGGAGGAGCCCGGCGTGGTTCCCGACATGACGCTCGGCAAGCGTTGCGCCGGACTGGACCTGCGCCAGCCAGCCGGGCGCGCCGTGCTGGAAGCATTGGTGCGGCAGGCCGACGTGATGGTGCACGGGTATCGTGCCGATGCCCTGGAGCGCCTGGGGCTGGGTGCGCCTCGGCGGCGCGAACTGAACCCCGGGCTGGTCGATGTGGCCCTCAATGCCTACGGCTGGAGCGGTCCGTGGTCGTCGCGGCGGGGCTTCGACAGCCTGGTGCAGATGAGCAGCGGCATTGCCGAGGCCGGCATGCGCGCCGCCGGCAGCGACAAGCCGGTACCGCTGCCGGTGCAGGCGCTGGACCATGCGACCGGTTATCTCATGGCGGCGGCCGCCGTGCGCGGGCTCACCCGGCGCCAGACCGGTGGCGGCAGCCAATACCGCTTGTCGCTGGCCCGGACTGCCCGCCTGCTGGCCGATTATCCGGCCGCCTCAGGCCAATTGCCACTGGCCCCCGAAACGATGGCCGATGTGCATCCGCATCTGGAAATGACCGTCTGGGGCCCGGCCCGGCGCCTGCGAGGCCCGCTCAGCGTGGGGGTGGCCGCGATGGCGTGGGACCGGCCGGCCTCGCCCTTGCGCAGCGTCCAGCCCGCATGGAGCTGATTTCATTTAGCATGGTGGTCTTCGTGAAAACAAACAACGAGACGGCAACATGAGCTTCCCCCTCAAACAACTGGCAGCAGCCAACAAGGGCCTGCTGGCCTTCATCGCGCTGATGGTGGTGTTTCGCAGCGCCATTGCCGACTACAACGTGGTGCCCAGCGGCTCCATGCTGCCGACCGTGATGGTGGGCGACCGCATCCTGGTCGACAAGCTGGCCTATGACCTGCGCCTGCCGCTCACCCACATCAGCCTGCTGCGCCTGGGCGAACCGCAGCGTGGCGATATCGTCACCATCGATTCGCGGCAGGCCGGCGAACTGCTGCTCAAGCGCATCATCGGGCTGCCGGGCGATGTGGTGGAGCTGCGTGACAACGTGCTCTTCATCAACGGCCAGCCCGCCAGCTACGGTCCGGCGCACGCGCGTCCCGAAAGCGGAGATGGCGTCGACCAGGCACGCTACCGCGATGAAAGGCTGGACGGGATGAATCACCTGGTGCGCCTGTCCGAGGCCCATCCCAGCCTGCACAGCAGCTTCGGCCCGGTGGTGGTGCCGGCCGATCATTACATGATGCTGGGCGACAATCGGGACAACAGCATGGATTCGCGCTACTTCGGCTTCTTCGCCCGCAGCGAACTGATGGGGCGCACCCGCCGCATCGCCTTCTCCCTGGATGCCGACCAGTTCTACAAGCCGCGTCTGGAGCGTTTCGGCCGTCCCTTGGACGCGGTGACGATGCAGTAATGAGATTTCCGGGATTTTTGTCACAAAAATCTTCGTTTTTTTGCTGTCAATCGCTCAAGTTGTCCAAAAGCATGCCGTTATCAATGACGGAAAACATGCCTTTGTCATCTGGAGCACATCATTTCTCTCACCTTCATCTCCGATCCGGCCACCGGTCGCCGCAGGAATGCCGTCAGTCATGACGCCATCCTCGATGCCACTTATGTGATGCTCGAGGAGATCGGTTTCGACAAGCTCTCCCTGGAGGGCGTGGCGGCGCGCGCCGGCGTAGGCAAGGCCACCATCTACCGCTGGTGGCCCAACAAGAGCGCACTGGCCATGGAAGCCCTGCTGCGCGCGGTGGAACCCTTGCCGCCGCTGGGCGACAGCGGTTCGGCCCGCGACGACATCGAACAGCACATGCTGCAACTGTCCCAACTGTTGCGCGGCAAGTCCGGGCGGGTGGTACGCGAGATGATCGCGCTGGCCCAGTTCGAGCCCGAGAGCCGCCGCATTTTCAACGACAACTACCTGGAGCCGCGCCGCCTGGCGCTGGTCAACGTGCTGCGCCGTGGCGCCCAGCGCGGCGAATTCCGGGAAGATGCCGACCTCAACCTGGTCTTCGACCTGCTGTACGCCCCCGTACTGCAGCGTCTGCTGACCGGCAGCGCCGACATCGACGAACGCCAGATCCAGTCCCAACTGAAACTGGTCCTGGGCAGCATTGCGCTGTCCCAACCCCTTTTGACGCCAAGTAAAATTTCGAGCCAACAAACGTAAATTTTATTGAGCAGTACCCCGATTGCACCTAGAATCCGAGACGAAACGTATCGTATTGGTTCTGGGCAAGTGAACTTTTGCGTCAAAAATCAGCGATTGCGGGCCACCGGGATACGCTGAAAGCGCCAGCAGACGGCGGCTTTCGACGACAAGAATCCATCTCTTCCTCCGCAGAGGGCGCGGAGGACAGCCCTCGGGAAATGCGAGCCACCTGTTCAGCGGGTGACCTGCTTCTTCCCATGCACCGGTGCAGGCCGGTGCAATTCCAGACGACGTTGATCCGAACAGACATTGCCAGCATCCCTCACGGGAGATTGGCGCATGGTTGCCGCCGCGCATTTGGGCGTCGTCACGACGGCGCGTGGGCAACCCAGGGGCAGACCACACATGCAACATATGCCAGTGCAAGGGGGAAATATGCACAGCAACGCTATGCAGTCATGCCGGGGCGATGATGCTTCCGGCGATGGCCAGGAATTCCGCCGCCGCTATCGCAAGATGCGGCGCTGGTGTCTCACCGGCTTCGTCGGCATTCCGTTCTTGCTGGGATTTCTCTGGCTGCAGTTCGTCGCCGCGCGCAGCGGCGGCGAATTGTTTTACGCCGATCACGTCTGCGATTGCCGTGAGGCAGTCTCGATGTGGGTACGCGATTATGTATGGACGCAGATGATCTGGCTGCCGGGCAACATGCTGTTCCTGCTGATCTGGATCGCGTTGGCAGTCAAGCTGTGGAGCGGCAAGCGCAGCGCAGGCTGATCCTGCGCGTCATCAGCTGGTCAGCCATCGATATGGGCCACCAGCGGCAAATGGTCGGAGGCCACGCGTGACAGGGCGGTGCGGTGGACCTGCACCTGCAGCAGGCGTTGACGCGGGCTGATCCAGATGCGGTCCAGCGCAAACAGCGGCCAGCGAGATGGGAACGTGCGCGGCGCGGGTGCGGCCTCGAAGTGGGAAACCAGCCAGCGCAGGGCACGCCCCCACATGAACCATTCATTGACGTCGCCCATGAGGATCACCGGCGCTTGATCGGTATCGAAGGCCTGCAGCAGCCGTTTGATCTGGGCACGCCGCTCAGCGGGCTTGAGTCCCAGATGGGTGGCGATCACGCGCAGCATGTGGCCGTGGCAATCGATATCCGCATCCAGTGCGCCGCGCGGTTCGCGGCTGCCGAAGGACAAGTCGATGCTCTGTTTGGCCAGAATGGGGTAGCGGCTCAGGACGGCATTGCCATAACGGCGTTCGGCACTCTCCATGGTCGGTCCCTCGACCGCGAAAAATCCAGTCTCGTTCCTTAGCAAGGACAGCACATCCGGCTGCGAGGAGCCGCCCAGGGGCACTTCCTGCAGGGCCACTACATCCGCATTGATTTCCTTGAGCACCTGGGCAATGCGCTGCGGGGAGAATACGCCATCGGTGCCGATCGCCCCATGGATGTTGTAAGTCGCCACGGTGAGCGGCCATGGGTCGAGGTCGCGCAAGGGCACATCGCCGGTGAGGACGAGTTCCGTATCGGAACGCGCCTCCGCCGTCGATGCCGGCTGGTACTCGGCGGCACGATGGGTCAGGCTACCGGAGCGCATCAGGCCTGCCTCGCCTCCACGCCATGCTCGGCGCTGACGCGCGCCATGCCCTCTTCGCCCGGAGTGTGCGGCGCAGGGCTCTTGCGGGTGGACGGTGCGGACGATTTCGATTTCTTCCCGTCGCGCGGCTTGAGCAGCTTCTGCAAGCCAAACGCCATCAACATCAGCGCGGCGGTCACGCCGACCAGAATCAGCACGGTCTGCAAACTGGGATGGCGGATGGCTTCGGCCAGGTTGTGCGAGAACACCACCGTCAGCGCGATACCGGGGGCCATGCCGATCAGGGTGCCCAGCAGGTAATCGCGCAAGCCAAGGTGCGACGCGCCCGCCACCACGTTGACGACCGTGAAGGGCGCAATCGGCAGCAGCCGCACCACGGCCATGGCAGCGATGCCGCGCTGGGCAAAGCGTCGGCTCAGGTTGTTGATGCGCGGACCCAGCATGTCGCGCAGCGCGTCATGCCCCAGCCAATGGCCCAGGCCGAAGCCGAGCAGGGCGCTCAAGCCCACGCCCGCCGTGGCATACAGGCCGCCATTCACCGGGCCGAACACCACCCCCGCAACCGCGATCAGCACCGTGATGGGTACCATCAGCATGCCCGCCACCACGAAGGCCGCAATCACGATGGCCGGTGTGAAGGGCATCTGGTCGACGCTGCGCGCCAGCGCAATCAGCGAGCTCAGGTTGATCCATTCGCGCAGCGGCGTGAAGCGCCAGGCCAATGCAAAGACCACCAGTGCCACGGCCAGCACGCCCAGGCCGATCATGCGGCGCGGCACCGGCTTTCTGGCGCTGTGCGGTACATAGGCATCGACGATTTCATCGGGACTGATGGGGCGTTCCGGATCGAAGACGGCATTGTCCTGGGTCAAGGCATCCAGCTCCGGGATGAGGCGCGGATCCATGGGGCGCAGTTCGCGCCGTTCTGCCTTGCGCAAGCGGGCGATGGCGCCATGCAGGCTCTGGTCCTGCTGAAGGGCGGCTTGCACATCGGCAGGTGCGACGCCCAGGTGCTCGGCCAGCAGGCGGTTGCGCATGAGCGCGATGGCCGCGCGGATTTCGTCCTGCTTGGCGGCATCGCCCTGCAATTCGATGGTCAGGTTGCATTCGGTGTCGAAGGCCATGGAGCGATTGCTCATGTTGGCCGAGCCGACCGAGAACAGCCGGTCATCCATGCTGAAGACCTTGCTGTGGACGTTCAGGCAGCAGCCATCCTCCAGGCCGGGCAGGTGCGGGCAATACATCTGGTAGCGCGTAGCGGCCTGGTCGCCCTGGTTTTCCAGGGCGCTTTTGAGACGGTGATGGATGCGGGCGCGCAGCGCGCCCATGGTGGCCTGCTCCAGCCAGCCGCTCTGGGTCTGCGGAGATATGACGGCCACTTCGGGGCCTTGCGGTTCGCGCAGGCGTGCGCCAATTGCTTCGGACAGCACGTTCGAGGTGAAGTACTGGTTTTCGAAGAACAGGTGATGCTGCGCACCGGCGATGGCATCAAGATAGAGTTCGCGCACTTCAAACACCCCCGGACGATCTTCGTAGGCAGGTTCGGTGCGCGAGATGCCGACCCGCAGATCGCACAGATCGGGCTCGAATCCCTGTGGCCATGGATCATCGGCAGGCAAGCTGGTGGCCTGCATCAACGCGGTACGGCGTTCGGCATAGCCGGCCAGGCTCCAGCGCCGACGCGCCAATTCACCCAAGGCACGGGCGACATCGCCGTCGACCATGGCCTGCACGTCATGGAAAGGGGCGTAAGGCTTGTCGTCGGGATCGCGCCGCAGCGGGTTCTCTGGGAGATGTTCCGGCGTATCCCAGCGGCAGCGGGTCAGGTCAAGGCCGCCCACGAACGCCAGCTTGTCATCGATCACCACGATCTTCTGATGATGCGAAGCGCCGACCGGATGGCGCGCATCGGTACGGAAGTGCAGCCGCTTGTTACGCGCACGGCCCGGCTTGCGGGCAATCATCCATTCACGTTCCAGCGCGTAGAGCATGGCGTAGTCCCAGTTCAGCACGCGGATGTGCAGATCGGGCTGGCGCTCGACCAGCGCATGCAGCAGGTCACCCAGCTGCGGCGGCAAGCCATCGTCGGTGTCAGTGATATCGGGTACCAGGACGGTACGGCTGTCGATATCCCAGCCGAGAATGAAGACGCTGCGCCGGGCGTTGAGCAGGGCCATGCGCAAGGCGCGGAAATAATCGGCGGCGTCGATGAGCAGCTTGAAACGCTGCGCATGTTCCACCCGCCAGCAATTGCGGCCGGGCTGCAGCAGCCCCGCTGCGGGGGATTCCTGGACAGGGGTGGACGACATCATGGCCTCCGGCGACACGTGAGTGTTGTGATCGTTGTGGTGTGAATGGGATCAGGGCTTGCCAACAGAAATCGGATGTTCATCCGTGTCGGTCGATTGCCGGGACGGATCCGTCGCGCCGTTGCTGCGCTCTTGCACCGCCTGGTGCGGCAGAGGCTTGGGCTTGCGCTGGTCCATGCCGGTCTCGGTGGCTTCCGTGGTTTCTTCGGGCAGGGGAATCTTGTCGCTCACGATGGGCTCCTCTTCACTTTCAATCACTTGTGGTTCATTGCGGCGGCTGGCCGTTGGAGGCGGTGACGCCACCGTCGACCGGCAGGTTCACACCGGTCACGAAGCCGGCATCAGGGCTGGCCAGGAAGGCGATCACGGAAGCAATCTCCACCGGGTCCGCC
>NZ_DBIC01000128.1:0-2703 GCF_002296545.1 Herbaspirillum sp. UBA812
TGGCTGCCGTCGCGGATGTCACCTTGCACGGCGATGTAGGTCTCGCGGTTGTAGCGCTTGAGGACGGCATCTTCCATCCGCGTTTCCAGCCGTGCCACCTGGGCCAGCGGTACGCTGGCGCCGCTGTCGGTGGTCAGCACCAGGTTGCGCAGGTCGGCCAGGTTGCTGCGTTCGGCATGCGGGCTGCGGATGAGCACATCGACGGTACGCAAGCCTTCGCGCACCTGGGTGGCGGGGATGCCGTTGAGTATGGCCTGCAACTGGGTGGCGGCGTCACGCGGCGACAGGCCGACCTGGCGCAGGCGCTCCTGGTCCAGGCTCAGGTGCAGGTTGGCGGTACGGTTGCCCCAGTCCATATGCACGTCGCGCATGTCGGGGTTGGCGGCCATCACCACGCGCACCTGTTCGGCGATGTCGCGCACCCGGTCGAGGTCCGGACCGACCACGCGGAACAGCACAGGGAAGGGCACCGGCGGGCCGAACACGAACTGGCTTACACGTACCCGGGCTTGGGGGAAGCGGCCTTCGGCGATCATCTTGCGGATCTTTTGCTTGAGCACGTCACGCTCGGCCGGGCCGGGGGTGAGCACGATCATCTGGGCGAAGGCCGGGTTGGGCAACTCCGGATTGACCGACAGGAAGAAGCGCGGCGTACCCTGGCCGACATAGCTGGAGACGATCTCGGCTTCCGGCTCCTGGCGCAGGTTCGCTTCGATCTGCTTGACCACGGCGTCGGTGGCGGCAAAGGCGCTGCCCGGCGGGAGGTTGATTTCCAGCGTCAGCTCGGGCCGTTCGGAGTTGGGGAAGAACTGCTTCTGCACCGATCCCATGCCCACCCCGGAGAGCAGGAACAGGCCCACCGTGACGGCGGCAGTCAGCCATTTGTGGTCCACGCACCACCGCACCAGATTGCGCAGGCGCATGTAGTTGGGGGTGCTGTAGATTTCGTCGTGGCCCCCGGCCTTCACCGGGATGTCGGGCAACATCTTTACGCCCATGTAGGGAATGAACAGCACCGCCACCACCCACGAGGTCAGCAGCGCAAAGGCCACCACCCAGAAGATGTTGCCGGCGTATTCGCCTGCGGTGGAGCGGGCAAAGCCGACCGGCAGGAAGCCGATGATGGTCAACAGCGTACCCGAGAGCATCGGTGCGGCAGTCGCCGTCCAGGCATAGGTGGCGGCGGCCACCCGGCTCAAGCCCTCTTCCATCTTCACCACGATCATCTCGATGGCGATGATGGCGTCGTCCACCAGCAGGCCCAGCGAGAGGATCAGCGCGCCCAGCGTGATGCGGTCAAAGACGCGTCCGGTCATGAGCATGATGACGAACACCGCGCCCAGGGTCAGCGGCACGGCGGCCGCGACCACCACACCGACGCGCCAGCCGAGGGTGGCCAGGCTGACCGCGATCACCACGGCCAGCGCCATGAAGAACTTGATCATGAATTCGTTGATGGCCGCCTTGATGGCCTTGGACTGGTCGGCGATCTGCTCCAGCGTGATGCCGGTGGGCAGTTCACCCTGCAGGGTGTGCTGGAAGCTGCCCAGGTCCTCGCCCAGCTGCAGGCCGTTGTAACCCTTCTTCATCACGACCCCCAGCACCAGCGCAGACTCGCTCTGGGTGCGGATGACGAAGCTGGCCGGGTCCTCGTAGCCACGGCGCACCTCGGCGATGTCGCCCAGCTTGACGGTGCGTTGGGCACCCACGATGGGGATGGCCTTGACGGCGTCGATGCTGTCGATGGCACCGTCCAGGCGCAGTTGCACGCGCGGGCCGCTGGTCTCCACGAAGCCGGCCGAGGTCACGGTGTTCTGCCGGCCCAGCGCATCGATGATGGCTTGCGCCTTGATGCCCAGCGTTGCCAGGCGCTGGTAGGAGATGTCGATGAAGATGCGCTGCTGCTGTTCGCCCAGGATGTTGACCTTCTGCACGCCGGGCACGCGCAGCATGCGCTGGCGGATCTCCTCGGCCTGCAAGACCAGCTGGCGGTGCGGCAGCTGCCTGGCTTCCAGCGAGAAGAGCGAGAAGTAGACGTCCGAGTATTCATCGTTGATGAAGGGACCGTAGACGCCACGCGGCAGGTTGGCGGCCTCGTCGCCGAGCTTCTTGCGGACCTGGTAGAACTGTTCTTCCACGGTCTTGGCGTCGGTGTCATCCTTGAGGAACAGCTTCATGGTGACCTGGCCGGGACGCGAGGCGGTTTCCACGCGGTCGTAGGCTTCCAGTTCCTGCAGGCGCTTTTCGAGGCGGTCGGCGACCTGCTCCTGCATTTCCTGCGCGGTGGCGCCGGGCCAGGCGGCGGCAATGGTCATGACCTTCACCACGAAGCTGGGATCTTCGGCACGGCCCAGACGGAAGAAGGCAAAGATGCCGGCCACGCTGACGGTGATGATCAGGAACAGCGTGATGGCGCGCTGTTGCACGCCGAAGGCGGAGAGATTGAAGCGGCTCATGATCCGCTCCCCATACGGGTTTCCGCCAGCAGTTGCACCTTCTGGCCAGACTTGAGCAGATGGCCGCCCATGGCCACCACGTGCTGGCCGGGGGTGAGCCCTTGCGAGACGCGCACCAGTTCTTCGCCCAGCTGGGCCACCTTGACCGGCTGCAGGCTGACGGTGCCGGACTTGTCATCGATCACCCACACGCCCGTGCCCTTGCCCTGGTCCACCAGGGCGCTCAGCGGCAGGCGCACGCCCTCTA
>NZ_DBIC01000128.1:2995-12298 GCF_002296545.1 Herbaspirillum sp. UBA812
AGGCGCACGCCCTCTGCGGCGGGCGCGGCGACATGGATGGTGACGGTAGCGCCCAGCGGTGCACGGGCGGCGCTGCCGCCCAGGGTGTAGCGCGCCAGGTAGGTGCGGGTTTGGGCATCGGCCACGGCCGCCAGTTCGCGCAGGGTGGCCGGCGCGCTTTGGCCGGGCTCGCTGAAGAGGGTGGCGGTGGCGCTGCGGCGGGCCACGTCCAGTTCCTGTTCGGGCAGGTAGACCTGGGCTTCGCGCGCGCCATTGCGCGCCAGCGAGACCACCGTCTGGCCGGCGGCGACCACCTGGCCCACATCGGCAGGCACGGCCAGCACCACGCCATCCATGTCGGCCTTCAGTACGGCGTAATCGCGCTGGTTTTCGGTTTCGCGGGCGCGGGCGGCTTCGGCGCGGGTCTGGGCCACGGCGGCGTCGGCGGCGGCCTTGGCCTGTTCATAGGCCTGGGTGGAGATGGCGCCATGTTCCAGCAGCTTGCGCAGGCGCGCTTCCTCGGCCACGGCCTGCACCTGGCGCGCCTGGGCGGCTTCGACCGCAGAACGGGCGGCCGCCAGGGCCAGATCGTAATCGACGGCATCGATGCGCATCAGGGGCTGGCCACGGCGGACGGTCTGGCCGGGGTCGACCAGGCGTTCGACGATCTTGCCGGCTACCCGGAATCCCAGGTTGCTTTCGGTGCGGGCGTGGACCACGCCGGTAAAGCTGACGCGCTCGCTGCCGGCCGCTTGCACGGTGACCCAGGCCACCTTGGCCACGGTGTCCGCCGGCGGCGGTGGATGGCCGCAAGCGGCCAGGGAGAGCAGGAGCGTGGCGCTGATGACGGTGCGCCGGGGCAGGCGCGAGAGCAGGGTGTGCATGGAAGCCTCGGAGAAAGGAGCGAGCGTTGAGGGGCTGACTGGGTCAGCGAATCTTAGAGTTCATCTAACCTCTAAAAATAGAGTATCAGTGAACTCTAAAAAATTCAAGCCGTTTCTGCCGCGCTGATTGCGGGGGATACAACGGGTGTGGCGGCAAGGCCTCAGATGCCTGGGCGGGGGGTGTCCAGCATGGCGTGCAAGGTCTTGCGGCAATTGGCCAGGATGGCCATTTGCGTCTGGGGATTGACGGCCACCCGGGCCAGCATGATGGCGCCGACCATGGCCGTCACCAGCGCCGCGCCCAGTTCGGCGGGCTCGGCCGCACCGGCCTGCTCGGCCAGCTTCTGGTAGAACTGCACCAGAAGCTGGTGGCCTGCCATGGCGGCGCCCCGCACGACCGGGTCGGCCCGCCGCAACTCGCTGCCCAGGTTGGGCAGGGGGCACATGCCGTCGCAGTCGTGGCCGCTCAGCTGGTCCAGATACATGTCCACCGCCAGCACCAGCGCCTGCTGCGGCGTGCGGCCGGCCACGGCCTGGGCGAAGGCCGCGAACATGTGCTCGTTGGCGGCCTTGCTGGCTTCGACGATGAGTTGTTCCTTGGAACGGAAATGCCGGTAGAAGCCGCCCTGGGTCAGCCCGGCCGCCTGCATGATGCTGGCGATCCCGGTCTGCGCCAGGCCATCGGCCAGGAACATGCGGGTAGCGGCCGAGAGGATGCGCTTGCGCGACTCTTCGGTTTCCTGCCTGCTCTTCTTCATGGGATGAACTCCTCTCTGCGAAAACTGCTTGCGCAAGTTAGAGTTCGATTGTAATCTATTTATAGGGGTTATCTGAACTCTTAATTTTTCCGGCGCGCACGGCACGGCGCCCCTTCATTCCAGAAAAGGAGCAATAACATGTCCCCCAACAAGGTGGTGATCGTCACCGGCGTGTCATCGGGTATTGGCCGTGCAACGGCGCAACTCTTCGCCACGCGTGGCCACGTGGTCTATGGCACGGTGCGCAAGCTGGAGGGCGCCGCTGCCATTGCCGGCGTGAACCTGATCGAGATGGACGTGCGCGATGGTGCTTCGGTGGCGGCGGCGGTGCAGGAGGTCATCGAGCGTGAGCAGCGGGTGGACATCCTGGTCAACAATGCCGGCATGTCGCTGGTGGGGGCGGTGGAGGAAACTTCCGTGGCCGAAGCGCAGGCGCTCTTCGACGTCAACGTGATGGGCTTGCTGCGCACCAGCCAGGCGGTCTTGCCGCAGATGCGCAAGCAGGGCAGCGGCCGTATCGTCAACGTCAGTTCGGTGCTGGGCTTCCTGCCGGCACCTTACATGGGACTGTATGCCGCTTCCAAGCATGCGGTGGAGGGGCTGTCGGAAAGCCTGGATCACGAGACCCGCCAGTTTGGCGTGCGCGTGGTGCTGGTCGAGCCGGCCTATACCCGCACCAGCCTGGATTTGAATGCGCCCAAGGCGGGCAAGAAGATCGCCGCCTATGAGGCCCAACGTACGGCCGCCGCAGCGGCAGTGTCGCGGCATGTGCACCAGGCGCCGGTAGCCGAGACGGTGGCGCGCACCATCGTGGCGGCGGCGCTCGATCCGCGCTGGAAGATGCGCCACACGCCCCCGGGCCAGGCATCGCTGTTGACCAAACTGCGCCGCTTCATGCCGGCCGGTCCGGTGGATTCGGCGATTCGCAACGGGCTTAACCTGGCTTGACGCGCGGCTGCCTTGCCATGGCGGCCGGCGACATCCGCCCTTGCAGGGCTGCTTGACTTGCGGCTGAGCCGGTCCTATTATGCATACGCATCGATGCATATGCATAGTTAATCGCAACTGACGGGACCGGCAGAACCGGCCCCGTCAGTTTGTTTATCCGGCGGCCGCCTGCCCCCTTTCTGGAATGCCCATGAGCAAGGACATCTGCACCTGCGCCCCCCTGCGCCGTCTCACCCGCAGGATCACCATCATCTATGACCATCACCTGCAGGACAGCGAGCTGAGCATCACCCAGTATTCGTTGTTGAGCCGCATCGGCCGCAAGGGACCGATCGCCAATATCGTGCTGGCGCAGGACATGGGCATGGACCGCAGCACCCTGAGCCGCACCCTGAAACCCCTGGTGGCCGCCGGCTGGATCGAGACCGTCGACCTGCCCGACGATGCCCTGCTGGACAAGCGCTCCTTCGCCCTGCAACTCTCCCGCGCCGGCCGCGCCAAGCTGGAGGAAGCCCGGCCGCGCTGGCGGCGTGCCCAGGACGAGATCGACCGCCGTCTCGGTCCCAAGCTCGCGCGCGAATTCAATGACCTCATCGAAGATGCCTATGCCCGCCTGCAGGACGCCTGACGCGCCAGCAGGCCCGGTTTGAAGGTGCAATGAACCTTGCTTCACCCGACGATTCGCTCCCACCCATCCAACAAGCTCGCACTGCCCTCCCGACAGGATCGCCATGAACAAACTGACCCAATCGCTGGCCAACGCCGTCACGCCCCGCTTCCACTATGCCTGGGTGGTGGTGGGCGTGATCTTCCTCGTGCTGCTGTGTTCGGCCGGCATCCGCGCCACGCCTTCGGTGATGATCCTGCCGCTGGAACAGGAGTTCGGCTGGAACCGCTCCACCATCTCGGTGGTGATCTCGGTCAACATCGCCTTGTATGGCCTGATCGGCCCATTCTCGGCGGCAGCCATGCAGCGCTTCGGCATCCGCCGCGTGGTGCTGGGGGCGCTGGTGCTGCTGGCCAGCGGCACGGCCCTGTCGACCCTCATGCACATGCCCTGGCACATGCTGCTGTCGTGGGGTTTGCTGGTCGGTGCCGGTACCGGCGTGGCGGCCAACACCCTGGGCGCGACCATCGTCAGCCGCTGGTTCGAGACCCGGCGCGGCCTGGCCATGGGCTTGCTCACCGCCAGTGCGGCCACCGGGCAGATGGTGTTCCTGCCGCTGATGGCCTCCATGGTGGGCAGCTACGGCTGGCGCTCGGTGGCTTTCCTGGTGTCGGCGGTGGCGCTGCTGGCCATTCCGCTGGTGTGGCTGCTGCTGCCGGAAGGCCCGTCGGCCATCGGCCAGAAGATGGTCGGCCAGACCAGCGAGACCGCCGATGATGGCCGCTCCAAGCGCAATCCGCTGGCCATCGCCTTGGATGCGCTGCGGACTTCGGTGCGCATGCCGGACTTCTGGCTGCTGTTCATGAGCTTCTTCGTCTGCGGGCTCTCCACCAATGGCTACATCGGCACGCAGTTCATCGCCATGTGCAATGACTACGGCATCAATGAAGTCAAAGGCGCTTCCATCCTGGCGGCCATGGGCATGCTGGACCTGGTCGGTACCACGCTCTCGGGCTGGCTCTCGGACCGCTACAACCCGCGCGTGCTGCTGTTCTGGTATTACGGCCTGCGCGGACTGGCGCTGATCTTCCTGCCGTATGCCTTCGGCTTGCAGTATTACGGACTGGCCATCTTCGCCATCTTCTATGGCCTGGACTGGATCGCCACCGTGCCGCCGACCGTGCGCCTGGCCAATGACGTCTTCGGCCGCCTGGCCGCGCCCATCGTGTTCGGCTGGATCGTGGCCGGACACCAGCTCGGAGCCGCTACTGCCACTACGGTGGCCGGCTACATGCGGGCGACGCTGGGCAATTACACGCTGTCGTCGATCATGATGGGCGTGGCCTGTCTGATCGGCGCGGTGCTGGTGTTGCGCATCAAGGGACATCCGGGAGCGCAGCCGCAACCGGCCAGCGCGTAAATCATTTCACCTGTGTCTTTTGGAGAAGGCCAGCTTTCTTGTGGAAGCTGGCCTTTTTTTCCTATATCGGGCATTTGGGACAATCGCGGAGACCGTCGGCAGCATGCCAGAATGCGCTCTTTCGCCAGCCGGGGCGCTGGCCCATTTTCCTCGCTCGATGATGAACAAGACTCTCCGGCTACTCCTGCAGCGCCGTCTGGCGCGGCTGCCTCTTCAGCTCGCGCTGCTCGCTTGCACTCTCTCCCTGATGCGTGGCGTGCAGGCCGCCGAAGCCCTCATGCCCGCCGTCGAAGACAAGACCCCGCTGCTGATGCCGCCGCAAGCCGCCGCACGGCCCGCCTACCTGGCGCGTGCGCAGCGCCGCTTCGAGCAGGGCAGCCAGGGCAACCAGATCATCGGGCAGCTGCAGGGCGGGCTGTTCTGTACCCGCAGGAACGAGATCGTCTGGAACCAGAACAGTGCCGAAGTGATGTTGCCGACCAATGCGCTGTTCCTGCGCTTTCGCAGCGAGCTGCAGCAGCACGGCTATCCGGTGCCGGCGTCCCCGGCCGAACCGCTGTTCCGGGAACAAGACGCTGCCCAGGAACGCGCCCGGCCGGCCGACTTCAACCTCCAGGTAGGCGTGATCATCAGCCAGTTCCAGACCAATCTCTGCGCCAAGGGCGGCGAAAGCTGGACCGGCGAGGCCTATCTCCGGCTGGAATGGCAGGTGTTCGCGCCGGAGCAGCGCAAGGTGATCTATCGCGGCATGAGCGAAGGCGTATTCCGTTCGCGTGAGCGCAGTCTTGATGGCATCGTGCCGCCGATTCCGATGGAAGCCTTCGGCGCGGCGGTCCGCAATCTGCTGGCCGATCCGCGCTTTGCGCTGGCGCTGCAATCGCCCTATGACAGCGTGGCCGCGGCTGCAATTGGCGGTGCCGGCAGCGACGTTGCGCGCGCACCGGAGGCCATGCCGGCAGGCAGCCCGCTGGCCATCGACAACCAGCCCGCCGAACGGGGTAATGGCGAGATCGCCAGGGTGATGCCGGAGTTGCGTTCGGCGGTGGTAACGGTGCTGACCGAGCGCGGCTCCGGTACCGGTTTCTACATCGGCAGTTCCGGCTGGCTGCTGACCAACCAGCATGTGATCGGGCAGGCGCGCGCGGTGCGGGTGCGCCTGCCGACCGGACGAGAACTGCTTGCTGAAGTCGTACGGGTGGATGCGGCGCGTGACATCGCGCTGCTCAAGACCGAAGCGCCGGGTGTGCGGCCAATGCCGCTGCGCATGGGCGAGCCGGGCATCGGCGAGGATGTGTATGCGCTGGGTTCACCGCTGGGCGATGCCTTCAATACCACGCTCACGCGCGGCATCCTCAGTGGCGTGCGCAAGGTGCGCGATCTGGATTTCCTGCAGAGCGATGTGGCGATCCTGCCGGGCAGCAGCGGCGGTCCCTTGCTGGACAAGTCAGGCCAGGTGATCGGCATCACCGTGGCCGGGCTGGGGGCCAAGGGACTGGCCGGGATGAACTTCTTCATCCCGGTCGGCAGTGCCATCGAGCGCCTGCAATTGCAGTTGCAGAACCGCGATCAGCGCAAGCCCTGATCCGCTCTGCCGCTGCATTCAGCGGGCGGCAGCGTTCAATCCCACTGCGGCGCAAATCCCGGATTGGCAAGCCGCTCGCCGCGGTCCAGCGCAGCGATGGCCTGCATCTCCGCCTCGGAGAGCGTCAACTGTTGCGCCTGCAGATTGGCGGCCAGGTTCTCGCGTCGGGTCGAGGAGGGGATCACCGCAAAGCCCTGCTGCAGCGACCAGGCCAGCGCCACTTGTGCGGCCGAAACTCCATGGCGGGCGGCGATCTCCAGCAGCGTCGCGTCCTCCATCACCTTGCCATACGCCAGCGGCATGTAGGCTGTCAGGTGGATGCCCTTGGCACGGGCAAAATCGATCACCTTGCGGTTCTGCAGGAAGGGATGGATCTCGACCTGATTGGTGGCAATGGCTTCCGCACCGACGGCGGCGATGGCCTGCTCCATGTGCGCGATGGTGAAGTTGGAAATGCCGATCAGGCGCGTGAGCCCCTGTGCCTTGGCCTCCGCCAGTGCCTGCAGGTAGTCGGCCACCGGCAGTTCATCCTGGGGGGAAGGCCAGTGGATCAGCGTCAGGTCGACCTGATCGAGGCGCAGCTTGTGCAGGCTTTCCTTGAGGCTGGGGAGGAGCTTGTCGCGGGCAAGGTTCTCGGTCCAGATCTTGGTGGTCACGAAGAGTTCATCGCGGGCCACGCCGCTGTCCGCGATGGCTTGGCCGACTTCGGTTTCGTTGCCGTAGATCTGCGCGGTATCGATGTGGCGATAGCCGAGGTCCAGGCCGTTGCGGACCGAATCGATGACCTGCTGGTCCTTGAGACGGAAGGTGCCCAGGCCCAGGGCGGGGAGGGTGGAGGTGTGCATGACTTGTCCTTTGCGTTGATGATGAGGGCCGGCAGGCCAGTGCTGCCGGGGCGATCAGGATCAGAGCGATTGAGTATCGGTCAATTCCCTTGTCGCTTGAAGTGCCACACGGACAAATCATTATTGAATTCAGGTCAATAATGCTTGCGCGGCATTTGCCGGTCTGCTTCGCTCTTCCCGGCGACGGGTGAGGCGATGCGCATCGTTCACTGCGGCTCTCCGAGACGCTGTCCGAGGCAACTGCCAAAGCTGACGCCCAGCTTGCCAGCTTGGTAACGCTACCAGCCGCAATGCTAGAATGCCGCCATGTCCGAAAAGCGTATGCCTCCTCCCGATTCTCCGATGCAACCCACCAGCGCCGAGCGCGACGACGACAGCGCCGAACCGCGCCGCCGTGCTGCCCGCAAGAGCGCCGGTGGCATCACGCTGCGCGATGTGGCGCAGCTGGCGGGCGTGGCACCGATCACTGCGTCACGTGCCCTGAATACGCCGTCGGCAGTCTCGCCCAAGGTCTTGCAGAAGGTGCGTGAGGCGGTCGAGAAAACCGGCTACGTGCCCAACCTGCTGGCCGGCGGACTGGCCTCCAACAAGAGCCGGCTGGTGGCGGTGGTGGTGCCGACCGTCATCGGTCCGGTGTTCCAGGAAATCGTCCATACCTTGACCGAAACGCTGGCTGCGGCCGGCTACCAGGTCATGCTGGGCCAGAGCGGCTACGAGAATTCGCGCGAAGATGCGCTGCTGGAAGCCATCATCGGCCGCCGTCCCGATGGCGTGGTGCTGACCGGCATCATGCGTTCGGCAGAAGCGCGCAAGCGGCTGCTGGCCAGCGGTATCCCGGTGGTGGAAACCTGGGACCTGACCCCGACTCCCATCGACATGCTGGTGGGTTTCTCGCACGAAGCCATCGGCCACGAGGTGGCGCGCTACCTGCACGCACGCGGACGCCGCAAGGTGGCCGTGGTGGGTGGACGCGATGAGCGCAGCCAGCGGCGCATGAACGCCTTCGCGCAGGAGTGCGCGGCGCTGGGCATGCAGCAGGGCAGGGGAGAGGTTCCCATGTATCACGTCGTCGCCCCGACGACGCTGGGGCAAGGCCGCCAAGGCTTGGCCGAACTGCTGCAGGCGCAGCCTGATCTGGATGCCATCTTCTGCAGCTCCGACTTGCTGGCGCTGGGCGTGATGATCGAAGCGCAGAGCCGCGGCATCGCCATTCCCGGCCAACTGGCCGTGGTCGGTTTCGGCGATCTGGAATTCTCGCGCGACCTGCAGCCACGCCTGACCACGGTGCGCATCGATGGCACCGGCATCGGGCAGCGCGCCGCGCGCTTCATCATCGAACGCGCCTCGGGCAGCGAGGTCAGCGAGCGTATTGTCGATGTCGGCTTCTCCATCATCGCGCGCGACAGCGCCTGAGTTTTCGCCGAAGCGCCTCATCTGTCCTGATCTTTCCTCATCCTTCCTGATGTGCTGATGCCTTGAGGCAATCAACACTTCCCCATTGACAGTCAAAATTGGTACCGCTACCATTCATTCAATCCAAATTTGGTACCGCTACCAATTTGCAGTCTGATCGTTTCCGTTTCCGGAGAAAACCCGCCATGACCCAGAACCCAGCTTCCGCATCGTCCCCGACGTCGTCGCCATCCCAGCACAAGGGCGCGCCGCGCGTGACCGGCATGCGCGTCATCCCGGTGGCCGGGCATGACAGCATGCTCTTGAACCTCTCGGGGGCGCATGGTCCGTATTTCACGCGCAATATCGTCATCCTCACCGACAGTGCCGGCAATACCGGCGTGGGCGAAGTGCCGGGCGGGGAGGGTATCCGCCAGACGCTCGACGATGCGCGCTCGCTGGTGGTGGGCCAGTCCATCGGCAATGTGCAGGCCATCCTCAATCGTGCGCGTACCGCCTTCGCCGACCGCGATGTGGGCGGACGCGGCCTGCAGACCTTTGACCTGCGCATCGCCATCCATGCCGTGACCGCGCTGGAGGCGGCCCTGCTGGACCTGCTGGGCAAGTTCCTCGACGTGCCCGTGGCTGCCTTGCTGGGCGAGGGCCAGCAGCGCGATGAGGTGGAGATGCTGGGGTATCTGTTCTACGTCGCCGATCGCCGCAAGACTGCCCTGCCGTATCTGGCCGCGGCGGATGCGGACGATGACTGGCTGCGCCTGCGCCACGAAGCCGCGCTCACGCCGGAGGCGGTGGTGCGCCTGGCCGAGGCGGCCTATGCGCGTTACGGTTTCAATGACTTCAAGCTCAAGGGCGGCGTGATGCGCGGCG